>JALRBG010000048.1 GCA_023257855.1 Pseudomonadales bacterium
ATGTGACGCCTAAGGTCTACCCCAAGCAGATCGCCTTCAATGTACTGCCGCAGATCGATGTCTTCATGGACAACGGCTATACCAAGGAAGAGATGAAAATGGTCTGGGAAACCCAGAAAATAATGGAAGACAAGGACATACTGGTCAACCCGACCTGTGTCCGCGTGCCGGTCTTTTACTCCCATTCGGAGGCCGTACACATCGAAACCCGCAAAAAGATCTCCGAGGAAGAAGTTCGGGCGCTGCTGGAAAAGGCCCCGGGCGTGAAGGTCATGGATGCCCGCGAAAACGGCGGTTATCCGACACCGATCGGACAGGGCACTGACCACGACGAGGTGTGGGTGGGCCGCATCCGGCGTGATATATCTCACCCTTTGGGGATGAATATGTGGATTGTGTCAGATAATTTGCGAAAAGGTGCGGCTTTGAACTCAATACAGATTGCCGAAGTGTTGATAAAAGACTATCTATAATGGATACTTGCGGCGTAATCTTAAAAAGGTTTCTGTAATTGCGTCGAAAGTCGTGAATGGCAACTGACAGGACCTATTATTTAGGAACGTCTATGCTGGCCAGATGTAAAAAGACAATCGCCCTGATAACCCTGGTCACAGGATCTTTGTACGCCGGGAACCTCCTGGCGGTTGGGCTTGGAGAGCTCACAGTCAATTCCAGCCTGAACGAGCCCCTGGATGCCACTATCCAGGTGCTCGGCCTGGATGGGCTGACTGAAAACCAGATCAATGTCAGCCTGGGCAGCCTGGCAGACTTCCAGCGTGTCAATCTCGCCCGTGTCGGCCTGATTGACGATATTACCCTCGAAATCGATGTCCTCAACCGCGAGGAGGGCATTCTCCGCCTGTCCTCCGATGAGGCGGTTACCGAACCTTTCCTGAACATGGTCATCAGCATGCGCTGGCCCAATGGCCGCCTCATGAGCGATTACACAGCCCTGATCGACCTGCCGGTCTTCTTCACCGAAGAGCCCCAGGCCGTGCCGCTGGATATTCCGGAAACACCGGCCCCGGCACCCGAGCCCGAACCTGCTGGCTCACAGTTCCTGGCTGAGGACAATGAACCTGCACCGCCGGCTGCCACTGCCGCCGCGCCGGTTGCCGAACCTGCCCCTCCGCCCGCACCGGAACCGGCTCCCCGTCCCGCGGCAGAGGGCGAAGTCACCGTGGAATCCGGCGACACCCTGTTTGACATCGCGGCGTCCAACAGGCCCTCGGACAATGTTTCCGTCGAGCAGACCATGCTGGCCATCCAGCGCGCCAACCCGGATGCTTTCATCGACAACAACATCAATCGTATTCGTGTGGGGCGTGTGTTGCGCATCCCTTCACTGCAGGAAATCCAGAGTATCGATCAGAGCCAGGCCGTCAACCAGATTGCCCTGCAGAACCAGGTAGCAACGACACAGCCACTGGCTTTCAGCAGCAACAACGCCCCTGGGGGGCAGTTGGGAAACGACGAACTGACCATTCTCAGCGGGGACGAGGGCACCGCATCGCTGTCGGGTGACGAAGACATGGCGGCAACCATAGCCGCCCTGGAAAACCAGTTGATGATCAGCGAGGAGAACCTCGACCGCGCCAGGCTGGAAAACCAGGAATTGCGCGCCCGCTTTGCCGAACTCGAAGAACAGATTGAAATCCTGCAGAACATCATTGCCATGCAGGATGCCCGCCTTGCCCAGTTGCAGGCCGACCTGGCCACTGCCCAGGCTCCCGAACCCGCGCCTGCCGAGACGCCTGTCCAGGCCCAGCCTGTATCGTCGCAGCCTCCGGCACCCCAGGATAATTCGATCATGGGCCAGCTCAGCGCCTTGCTGGAGAACACCATGGTGCTGGTTGGCAGCCTGGTCGCCCTGATAGTGCTGGTGGTCGGTTTCCTCGTATGGCGCCGCCGCGCAGCCGAAGATGACATGGATGAATTTGCCGTTGCCGGCGCCACCGCTGGCGGCCCTCAGGCGACCTACACCGATGATGAGCCAGAAGGTGCCTCAGCCTTGGCCGCACTGAAATCCCGCTTCAGCCGCAGTGACTCTGATGACGACAATGATGATGACGCGGATATCGAAGATGATGATGACGAAGACGGTGGCTTGCTGGGCAAACTGAAAGGGCTGTTCTCACGTTCCTCAGACGACGACGATGATGAAGACGACTTCGACGAGGACGAGGATGAAGAAGACGACGATGAGGACGGGGCCGATGGCGGCGACGATGAATTTGATGACGCCGACGATGATGACACTGCCTCCGCCTTTGCAATGGATAATGACGAAGACCAAGACGAAGATGTCGTCGCCACTGCGGAAGACGAATTCGACCTTGATTTCGATGAGGACGAAGAGGAAGCGGCAGACGGGGCCGATGAAGAGGTCGGCGAACTGAACATCGATGAAGGCGAGATTGATCTGGGCGACAGCGAGGCAGAAGAACCTGTCGCCGAGGTTGCCGAAGAGGCTGAAGACGATACCGAATCCTTCGATTTTTCACTGGACGACACCCCTAAAGCGGAGGTGGCACCTGCCGAGGACGAAACTGACGACCTGGAAAGCTTCGAATTCAGTGTAAGTGAAACGCCCAAGTCGGAACCCGCCGCCGCTGCGGACGAGCCCGAGGAAGTCGAAACCTTTGCCTTTGATCCGGGCTCCATATCCTCGTTTGAAGAGAAGGCTGAACCGGCAAAGGCCGCTGAGGCCGAGGAAGAAGTCGAGACCTTCGATTTCGATCTCGTTGGCGATGACTCAGCTGATGAAAATGATCCGCTGGCGGCGGCGCTGGATGAAGTGGATGCCGAGAGTGAAGCTGCAGGCAACGATGAAGATGACGATATACTCGACCTTGGCGATATCGAAATTGACGACAGCATGTTCGATACCGACGACGATTCCGGGTCAGGCGCGCGCGATGAGTCTTCCACTAAGCTGGACCTGGCCGTCGCCTACGAGGCTATGGGTGATCTTGATGGTGCCAGGGAAATCCTCAACGAGGTCATTGCTGAGGGCAGTGAAGACCAGGCTGCCAGGGCCAAGGAATTACTGGAGAAGTGGGGCTAGTCGCATCCGGCGGGAGCCGTCAGACAGCACACAATGACCGATACACCAGTGAGTGAGCCGGCAGGCCGGGCAGCGCTCTGCATAGAATACAATGGTGCCAGTTTCAACGGCTGGCAAAGCCAGAAATCCCACGCGACCACCACAGTCCAGGAAACCCTGGAAAAGGCACTGTCCGAGGTTGCTGACCATCCCGTGTCCTTAACCTGTGCCGGTCGCACGGATGCCGGCGTGCACGCGACAGGGCAGGTGGTGCATTTCGATTACCGGTTCGAGCGGCCTGCAACGGCCTGGTTGCGCGGTGGCAATTCCATCCTGCCACCCGAAGTGGCGATACGCTGGGCCAGTCAAGTGAGTCCGGATTTCCATGCCCGCTTCAGCGCCACCGCCCGTCGTTACCGGTACGTGATCTACAATAATCCGGTCAAGCCGGCCATATTCAGTGGCCTGGTCAGTCACCACTACACGAGGCTGGATGCTGAGCGTATGAATGAAGCCGGTCAGGCATTGCTTGGCGAACGGGATTTCTCCTCTTACCGGGGCGCTGCCTGCCAGTCGTCGACACCCATGCGCAATGTCATGGCACTGAGCGTCCAGCGTCAGGGCGAACTTGTGATCATGGAAATCGAGGCCAATGCATTTCTGTTGCACATGGTGCGCAATATCGCTGGTGTCCTGATGGAGATCGGCGAGGGCAGGAAGCCGGTCGCCTGGGCTGGCGACGTGCTTGAGCAGCGTGACAGGACCCGGGCCGGCATCACGGCGCTTCCTCATGGCCTGTATCTGGCTGGGGTCAGCTACCCGAAATCCTGCGGCCTGCCCCCAATGCCTGAAGGGCCCGCTTTCCTGTACCCCTGAACGGACCGGAATGGGGCGCCGATATAGGCGAATGCGCGCCCGTTTGATAGAATCTGTGTCTTGATTATTCCCGCCAGGCTACGTTGTTTCAGTCGCTGTCCGAATTCGCATCTAAAGCTCGAATGATCAGGAGTGCAGGCAGTTACAAGCCTGGTGCACCCTGAACAGGTCGTTTGTTATGGCAGAAAACATCATCCCGCTGATCAAGATCTGCGGCATGACCCGGGAGGCTGATGCAGTCCGGGCGATTGAACTGGGTGCACAGGCGATTGGTATGCTTTTCTATGAGAAGAGCCCCCGCTTCGTGTCAACCCCGCAGGCGTCCACCATTGCGCATACCGTGGGGGTAGGGGGCCTGAAGGTTGGTCTGTTCGTCGATCCGGACAGCGGCACGGTCAAGGAAGTACTGGATGCAGTGCCCCTGGACATCCTGCAGTTTCATGGCAGCGAGCCGGCCGAATTTTGCGGCAGTTTCGGTTTGCCCTACTGGAAAACACTCAGGGCGAAAGATCCTGCCAGTTTGCCAGGACTGGCAGGGGAATACCCGGAAGCAGCGGGTATCCTGCTAGATACCTGGCATCCGACCAAGGCCGGCGGCACCGGAGAGACCTTTGATTGGTCGATGCTGGATGATCTCGAACTGACACAGCACCTGATTCTGGCCGGAGGGCTCAATCCGGGTAATATCCGGGCAGCCATCAACCAGGTACAGCCGTGGGCGGTTGACGTTTGTTCCGGTGTTGAATCCAGCCCTGGCATCAAGTCCGTACAACTCATGAAGCAATTTATTGAAGAGGTAAGACGTGTCTGACAACAAGCAGCAGGCCATTGAATACAGCGGACCGGACGAATATGGTCATTTTGGTCCTTATGGCGGCATTTTCGTGGGCGAAACGCTAATGCCCGCCCTTGAGGAACTGGAAAAGAAATACCTGGAACTGAAACAGGATCCGGCGTTCTGGGCGGAATTCAACTACGATCTCAAGCATTACGTAGGCAGGCCCTCGCCGTTGTACTATGCGGAGCGAATAAGCAACGATCTCGGCGGCGCCCGCATTTACCTGAAACGGGAAGATCTCAATCACACCGGCGCGCACAAGGTAAACAACACTATCGGGCAGGCGCTGCTGGCGAAAGCCATGGGCAAGCCCCGCATCATCGCGGAAACGGGCGCAGGCCAACATGGTGTGGCCACGGCGACCATCTGCGCACGCTACGGTTTGGAATGCATCGTGTACATGGGCAGCGAAGACGTGAAACGCCAGAGCCCCAACGTGTACCGGATGAAATTGCTGGGTGCCACCGTGGTGCCTGTGGAAAGCGGCAGCAAAACGCTCAAGGATGCACTCAACGAGGCCTTGCGCGATTGGGTCACCAACGTGGAGAACACGTTCTACATCATCGGCACGGTCGCTGGCCCTCACCCCTACCCCATGATGGTGCGGGATTTCCAAAGCATCATCGGTCAAGAATGTTTGGAGCAGATGCCCGAGCTGGCAACGCGCCGGGCGTCAACCACACCTCGCTGATCGGCCACGGCTTCGGCCCCGCCCAGATCGAAAAGATCGAGGGCGCGCTGGCCACGGCCTTCGACATCCGCTTCGTCTTCAACCAGTGGACGCTGGGCGACAGCTTCTGCAAGG
>JALRBG010000062.1 GCA_023257855.1 Pseudomonadales bacterium
GACCAAAATGAAAACCATCAAGTGCCAGCTCAGCTGGAATCCATGCCGTTTACTTGCGCGAGCGTGCATACGTCCCCCGTGTTCTTGTTTTGTCTGCCTAGCTTAACGCAAGCAGGGTGGTCAGGGTATCACCAGGGCAGAGCCAACCCGATTTGACTTACTTTACGCCCTTTTCGTCCAGCAGCCGTTCCATCTCGTCCATGATGGCGTCCATGCGCGCCACGATGGCGCGGTAGGGTTCCGCCGTGGCCATGTCCACACCCGCGGTTTTCAGCAGCTCGTACGGATAGTCGGAGCCGCCGGCACGCAGCAGGTCCTTGTACCTGTCGACCCCTTCCTGGCCTTTTTCCACCATGTTGGCGTACAGCGCCGTGCCGGCCGTAATCGATGTGGCGTACTGGAACACGTACATGTTGTAGTAGAAATGGGGCACGAACATCCACTCGTTGGTGTACAGGTCGTCGATAAGCACCACGCCCTCGTCATGGCCATGGTAGCGCTTGAGGATGTCGGCATACATTTCCGTGATGCGGGCGCCCGTCAACGCCTCGCCGCGTTCCACCGCCTCGTACAGGGCCAGTTCGAACTCGGCGAACATGGTCTGGCGGAAGAAGGTGCCGCGCATGTTTTCCAGGCCCTGGCCAAGGTAGAACAGCTTCTCGTCGATATCGCTGGTGTTCTCCACCATGTACTGCTCGAGGATCAGCTCCAGCGAAGTGGACGGAATTTCGGCGATGAAGGTGGAGTAGTCGGCGGTCTCGAACGGCTGCTTCTGCCGGGCATACAGGGTGTGCATGGCATGGCCCCATTCATGGGCGAACGTGGACAGGCCGTCGTAGTCGTCATTGTGATTGAGCAGCAGGAAGGGATGCAGGTCATAGACCGAACCGTTCATATAGGCACCGCTGCGCTTGCCCTGCTGCGGGTAGACATGCATCCAGCGCTCGTTGATGGCCTCGCGCTGCATGGTCACCCAGTCGTCACCCAGCATGGACATGGCATCAAGCGTGATGGCCTTGGACGACTCGATGTCGAAAACCTTGTCGAGGGAAACCAGGGGCGGGTAGATGTCGTAGTAATGCATCTGCTCCACGCCGAGCATGCGTCCGCGCAGCCTGAAGTAGCGGTGCAGGGTCGGCAGCGCCTTGTTCACTTCCTCGACCAGCGTGTGGTACACGGCCGGCGGCAGGTTGTCGCTGAACAGCTCCCGTTCGAGCACGTTGTCGTACTTGCGCGCGCGGGCGGCGGCCACCTGCATCTGGATGTGGGCATTGAGCACCATGCCGACGCTGGAATTGTATTCTTCCCACTTGCTCCAGTAAGCGTCGAAGGCGCGCTTGCGTTCCTCGCGGTCCTCGCTGCTGCGCAGGGCGCTGTAGCCCTGTGAATCGATGCGCAGTTCCTCGCCGTTGCTGAGCGTCAGGGTCGGCCAGGGAATATCAGAGTTGGCGATCAGGGAATAGATGTTGGACGGGGCGTCGTAAGACTGCGAGAAATAGGACAGGGCCTGCTCGGTCTCATCGCTGAGTGTGTGCTCGGCCTGGCGTAGGGTATTTTCCAGCATGAAACTGAACGGGGCAAGCTCCTCGTTGTCCTCGACGAAACTTTTTATACGGGCTTCGCCGACGGTAATGAGCTCGGGGTCGATCCAGGCCGTGGCCTGGCTGAAGCGGGCGAACAGGCCTTCAGCCAGTTGGTTGCGTTCCTGGGCATCGGTGACGCGCAGGTCCTGGTCCTGTTCCATGCTCGCGTAGGAGTACACGCGCAGGATTTCCTTGTAGATGTCGGAGACGTAGCGCATCGCAGTGTAGAGCGAGTCGGCATCATCGCCGAGGGTGCCGCGGAACTCGCCGATGGTATCGATGCGATCCAGCAGGCGCTGGCGTTCGGCCTCCCAGGCTTCCACGGAATGATAGATTTCGGTGAGATCCCATACATAGGGATCTATGCCGTTGTCCTGGGCGGTGGCGGGCAGCTGCCAGGTCAGCATGAAGGCGCCGGCCAGAACAAGGCGCGCAGCGTGTGTGAGCAGTCTTAAGTCATTCATATCAAGGTCCTGTGAAAAATTAACGCCCCCCATGCGATCCGCGCTCAAGTGTAATTGACCCGTTCGGTCACGCCAAGCTTTCACCGGTAGCACTGGACTCAGGGCAACGGGATGATTACATTCGCAGGATAAACACACCTGGGGGAAATACCATGGAAAGAAGGGAATTGCTGGCGCTGGCCGGTGTACTGGCAGTTGCGGGCACCGCAACCGCGGCGGCACAGTCATCCGGGCAGGAACTGAAGGCGCGCCTGATTCATATCTATGCCACACCGGACGGCGGCTCACGCGGTGAGATCATCGAGATATCCAACAGTGCGGGGGAAATCCCGGTCAACGGCATGACGGCACGCGCCTATGAGCGGAATACAACCCGCAGTGAAGAATGGCACACCGCCCCGCGCAACCAGTTCGCCATCAACCTGACCGGCGACCTGGAAGTGGAGACCACCGACGGGGAAAGGCACCCGATCGGCGCTGGCGATCTCGTCTTCCTGTCCGACACCACGGGACAGGGCCATATCACGAGGGTCAAATCGGAAGTGACCAACCTGTTTATCCAGGTGCCGCAGGACTGGGATATGCTGAAATGGGCCCGCGGCTGACAGCGGTGCCCAAAAATTACTCCCGGACAGTGGAGCTTTGACAGGTGATGCTCTAATATCGGTCTTCCCTTTACCAACCCCTGATCCCAATCCACTCACGGAGAAAACAATGACGATTAAAGTCGGAGACAAGATTCCTTCGGTCACCCTGAAAGTCATGGGTGCGGACGGCCCGCAGAACGTTACCACTGACGAACTTTTCAATGGCAAGAAAGTTGTGATGTTTGCCGTTCCCGGCGCCTTCACTCCCGGCTGCTCGATGACCCACCTGCCGGGTTATGTGGTCAATGCAGATGCCATATTGTCCAAGGTCGACAGCATCATCTGCCTGTCAGTCAATGACGCTTTCGTCATGGGCGCCTGGGGTGATGCCCAGAATGCAGAAAAGATCACCATGCTGGCCGACGGCAATGCCGAACTGACCAAGGCCATGGGTACCGAACTGGACGGGTCCGGTTTCGGCCTGGGCACGCGCTGCAAGCGCCTGGCCATGATCGTTGATGACGGCACCGTCACCCACCTGGCCATCGAGCCGCCGGGTGAAATGGGTATCAGCACCGCTGAGGCCATTCTGGAAAAACTCTGATCAGGATTTACCGGAAATACGCGAAAAGGACGGCCTGTGCCGTCCTTTTTTTTGACAAATCTCAATCAGTTGCGCCCTATTTGGCTTAGAATGACCCGCTTTGTACCCGGTTACGGACAGGATTTCCAGGCATGATTTTTCGCCAGTATTTCGAAGCACTAAGCAGCACCTATACCTACCTGGTCGGCTGCCAGGAGACTGGCCAGGCCATGCTGATCGACCCCGTCTACAATACCGCCGAGCGCGACCTGGCCATGGTGTCGTCCCTGGGCCTGACCCTGGCCTGCACACTGGAAACCCACGTCCATGCCGATCACATCACGGCGGCCCTGAAACTGAAAAACGAAAGCGGCAGCCGCATCATCTACCCGCAGATGTCGCAGTGCACTGGCGCCGATGAGCGTGCGGAAGCCGGCAAGCCGGTGAAGGTGGGCAATATTGCGCTGATCCCCCTGCATACACCCGGGCATACCGACGACAGTTTCTGCTACCTGCTGGGCGACAAGGTGTTCACCGGTGATGCCCTGCTGATCGACGGTTGCGGGCGAACCGATTTCCAGAACGGGGATACCGCCACGCTGTATGCAAGCATCCATGAAAAACTGTTCACCCTGCCCAACGATACCCTGGTATACCCGGCCCACGATTACCAGCAGCGCCGGGTGTCCACCATCCTCCAGGAAAAAGAGCGCAACCCGCGGCTGGGCGGCGGCAAGAAGCTCGAGGATTTCACCGGTATAATGGACAATCTCAAACTGGCGTACCCGAAGTTCATCGACCACGCGGTACCCGGCAACCAGAAATGCGGCGTCTGCCCGTCAGACCTGCCCGACAATCTGACCGTCTATTGCGGCAGGATGACCGAAAGCCCACAGGGCTGAACAGGAGTAAGGCACATGACAGAATTTTCCTTCATCAACGCCTTTGCCGGCGGCATCTGCATCGGTTTTGCCACCGTGCTGATGTTTCTCGGCAACGGCAGGATAACGGGTATCAGCGGTATCATCGGTGGTTTGATGAAACCGGAGAAAAACCAGACCAGCTGGCGCCTGCTCTTCGTCGTCAGCCTGATTACGGGCGGTGCCCTGTTTCCCTGGATCTGGGGCAGGGACCTGGCCGTGGATGTGAGTTCACCCTGGTATATCTATGTCATCGCCGGCCTGCTGGTCGGCTATGGCACGCGCAACGGCAGCGGCTGCACCAGCGGCCACGGCATCTGCGGCATGGCGCGGTTCTCACCGCGCTCCCTGGTAGCCACGGTCACTTTCATTATTGCGGCAGCTCTGACCCATACACTGGTCAGGCTGGTGACAGGTTAGGATGCCGGGATGAGCGAGAATAACGGACTGGCCTGGGGCAACATACTAATCATTGTCGCCAGCGGCGTTCTCTTTGGTCTCGGGTTGAGCATCTCCGAAATGGTGAACCCGACCCGCGTGCTGGGATTTCTGAACGTCCTCGGACCCTGGGATCCCACACTGGCCTTCGTCATGGCCGGTGCATTGACAGTAGCCGTGCCCGGCTTCCAGTACGCCAAGCTGATGCACAAGCCCTTTCTTGCAGTCAGCTTCAGCGTGCCGACCAAAAAGGACCTGGACGCCAAACTCATCTCCGGCGCAGTCATCTTCGGCGTGGGCTGGGGCCTGGCCGGCATTTGCCCGGGACCGTCCCTGGTCGCGCTCAACACCATGCAGGTGAACGTCGTGGTGTTCGTGGCAGCCATGCTGGCGGGCATCATTGCCCATGACAGGATATTCAGCAAAGACTGAGAGAGCCTGCATCTTTCGTGACAGGCAGGCGGACTGTCGCCGCCTGCGTGCCCGGATTCCTGCCGCACCCCGTCCGGGTATGAGCCCCGGCGCCGCGTTATTTTTTTGCCTTTTCGGCACTTGAAATTCCCGCCAACAACCCTATTTTTTGCACACGGTAGATGAATAAATTGTCATTGGCTGCTGTCAATGGTGATACCTAACCAAGATTTGGGAGCAACAGCATGAAAATAACAGCGCGTTATTTTCCGGTGCTGCTGTTAGCGAGCCTCTTATCTTTTGGCCTGTCTGCTAACAGTTCAGCCCGGGATACAGTCACCCCCGAAAGAGCCGGCATCGCCTCGATGCTGGAAGAAGTCACGCCCGCCGTCGTCAATATTTCGGTACAGGGCACGGCCGCGGCGCCCGACAACCCGCTCATGAACGATCCGTTTTTCCGCCGTTTCTTCGAAGCGCCCAGCCAACCGCAGACGCGTCCCGTCCAGGCTGCCGGCTCCGGCGTGATCATCGATGCGGACAACGGCTATGTCCTGACCAACCACCACGTCGTCAACAATGCCGATGACATCCAGATCACCCTGTCGGACAAGCGCCAGGTTCTGGCGACACTGATTGGCAGTGATGCGGCCACCGACATCGCACTGCTGCAGATCGAGACCGACAATCTGGTCGCCGTGCCCATGGCCGATTCCGAAACCTTGCAGGTCGGTGATTATGTGGCCGCCATCGGCAATCCCTTCGGCCTCGGCCAGACCGTCACCACCGGTATCGTCAGCGCCCTGGGGCGGCACACAGGCATCAACGGCGACGGCTACGAGGATTTCATCCAGACCGAT
>JALRBG010000082.1 GCA_023257855.1 Pseudomonadales bacterium
CACCACGCGCTCGGAAATCAGGATGGAGTCTTCGAAGTTGTAGCCGTTCCAGGGCATGAACGCGATGCGCATGTTCTGTCCCAGGGCCAGTTCGCCGGTATCGATGGAGGGTCCGTCGGCGAGGATGTCGCCGCTGGAGACCTGGTCACCTTCCTTGACCAGCGGGCGCTGGCTGATACAGGTGTTCTGGTTTGAACGGGTGTACTTGATCAGGTTGTAGATATCCACACCTGCTTCACCGGTTTCGGTTTCCTCGTCGTTGACGCGGACGATAATGCGAGCGGCATCGACGCTGTCGATGACACCGCCGCGGTCGGCGATGACGCAAACACCGGAGTCACGGGCCACGTTGCGCTCCATTCCGGTACCAACCAGCGGCTTTTCGCTGATCAGGGTAGGCACAGCCTGGCGCTGCATGTTTGAACCCATCAGGGCGCGGTTGGCGTCGTCATGTTCCAGGAACGGAATCAGGGATGCGGCAACAGATACGACCTGTTGCGGGCTGACATCCATGAAATCGACCTGGTCGGACGGCATCAGGGAGAATTCGTTCTTGTGGCGCACGTTCACCAGCTCGTCGACGAACTTGCCCTTGTTGTCCAGCTCGGCAGAGGCCTGGGCGATCACGAAACCGCTTTCCTCGATTGCGGACAGGTACTGGATCTCGTCGGTGACCACGCCGTTAACTACCTTGCGCACAGGGCTTTCCAGGAAGCCGTATTCGTTGGTACGGGAATAGGTTGCCAGAGAGTTGATCGGGCCGATGTTCGGACCTTCAGGGGTCTCGATCGGACAGACACGGCCGTAGTGGGTCGGGTGTACGTCACGGACTTCGAAACCGGCGCGTTCGCGGGTCAGGCCGCCTGGTCCCAACGCGGAGATACGACGCTTGTGGGTAACCTCTGACAGCGGGTTGTTCTGGTCCATGAACTGGGACAGCTGGCTGGAACCAAAGAATTCCTTGATCGCTGCAGCAACCGGCTTGGCATTGATCATGTCCTGCGGCATCAGGCCTTCGGAGTCAGCCATGGACAGGCGCTCCTTGACGGCGCGCTCGACACGAACCAGGCCAACACGGAACTGGTTCTCGGCCATTTCGCCGACGCTGCGGATACGACGGTTGCCCAGGTGGTCGATATCGTCGACGGTACCGAAACCGTTGCGGATATCCACCAGGGTCTTGATGACGTCAACAATGTCTTCCTTGCTGAGGACACCGTCACCTACTGAGTCGGGACGGCCCAGGCGGCGGTTGAATTTCATGCGGCCAACCGCGGACAGGTCGTAGCGCTCTGCGGAGAAGAACAGGTTGGCGAACAGGTTTTCGGCAGACTCTTTTGTCGGCGGCTCACCGGGGCGCATCATGCGGTAGATTTCCACCAGCGCCTCAAGACGGGTAGTGGTTGAATCGATTCGCAGGGTGTCGGAAATGAACGGACCGCAGTCGAGATCGTTGGTATAGATGGTCTCGAACTGGCTGACACCGGCTTTTACCAGGCCTTCCAGCATTTCCTCGGTGATTTCGGCATTGCACTGGAACAGGACTTCGCCGGACTCCTTGTCGACAATATCCTTGGCCAGGGCGTCGCCCACGATGAATTCGGCGGGCACATCGAGCTTGCTGAGCTTGGCTTTTTCAATTTCCCTGATATGGCGGGCTGTGATACGCGCACCGGCTTTTACGATGACCGTGCGCTTGCTCATGATGTCGAAATTCAGTACGGCACCACGCAGGCGGGACGGCACCAGCTCGATGGAGAAATTGCCATCCTTGTCTATATAGTAAGTATTGTTGTCGTAGAACATCTCCAGGATGTCCTGGGTCGAGTAATCCAGGGCGCGCAGGAGAATCGACGCCGGCAGCTTCCTGCGGCGGTCGATACGGACGAAAACCATGTCTTTCGGGTCGAATTCAACATCCAGCCAGGAACCGCGGTAGGGAATAATACGGGCGGAATACAGCAACTTGCCTGAGCTATGGGTTTTGCCGCGGTCATGATCGAAGAACACGCCAGGTGAGCGGTGCAACTGAGAAACCACCACGCGCTCTGTGCCGTTAATGACGAATGTACCGCTGTTGGTCATCAGGGGAATTTCACCCATGTAGACTTCCTGTTCCTTGATGTCCTTGATGACCTTGGCTGTGGATTCCTTTTCGTAAATGATCAAGCGAACCTTGACGCGCAGGGACACAGCATAAGTGGCACCACGCAGGACACATTCGCTGACGTCGAATTCGGGCTTGCCCAGCCTGTAGCTGACATATTCAAGCAAAGCCTTGCCGGAATAGCTGACGATTGGGAAAACGGATTTGAAGGCGGCGTGCAGACCCATGTCGAGGCGTTCCTCGGGGCCCACGTCAGCCTGGGTAAACTGTTTGTACGAATCTATCTGAATTGCCAGAAGATAGGGAATATCCATCGGGCTCTGCAGCTTGCCAAAGTCCTTGCGGATACGTTTTTTCTCAGTATATGAATATGCCATCAGCCGTTCCTAAAGTGATTTTATTCCAGTCTTTTCCTGCCATCCCCTGCCCGACTTCCCGTCTTTGGACAAGGTGTCAGGGAGCGACCCCTGTACCACTTAACCTGCCTCAACAGACAGGTGAAATTCTTCCGTTATTGGCTAAAGCACTGAAAGGCGGCATTCCAGTACTGGAATGCCACCTTCCGGAAGCAGTGCTTCAAACAAGCAATCAACTTGACGTTGTTACTTGAGCTCGACAGTAGCGCCGGCTTCTTCAAGTTCTTTCTTGAATTTTTCGGCGTCGTCTTTGCTTGCACCTTCTTTAACGGGTGACGGTGCACCATCAACCAGATCCTTGGCTTCTTTCAGGCCAAGACCGGTGATTGCACGTACTGCCTTGATGACGTTGACCTTCTTTTCACCGGCAGATGCCAGGATGACGTCGAACTCATCTTTCTCGGCAGCAGCACCGGCACCGGCATCGCCAGCAGCGGCAGGTGCAGCAACCGCAACAGCTGCGGCAGCGGATACACCAAATTTCTCTTCCATTGCTGAAACCAGTTCAACTACGTCCATGACGGACAGTTCAGCAATACCTTCAAGGATTTCTTCTTTAGACAGAGCCATGACTCGTATCTCCTATAAATGTTGTGTAAACGTTAGTAACCCCGGCAAGGCACAAGCCTTTCCGGTTCAAGCTGCGTCCTGTTTCTGGTCGCGTACCGCCGCCACCGCGCGAGTTACCTTGCTCGGTACTTCGTTGATGGTACGTGCCAGTTTGGTCACCGGTGCCAGCATCACGCTCATCAGCGTGGCGATCGCCTGATCGTAGGTAGGCAGTTTTGCCAACACATCGATCTGCGAAGGAGGCAGCAGGTTTCCGCTAACAGCGAGTGCCTTGACCTGGAACTTTTCATTTTCCTTGGCGAAATCCTTGAGGACGCGGGCAGCCGCGCCGGGATCTTCCTGAGAAAAAGCCAGGATGGTCGGACCAACCAGCACTTCATTGAGACATTCATAATCTGTCCCGGCGACGGCACGCTTTAGCAGGGTGTTCCTTACAACACGCAGGTACACCTTGTTGTCACGCGCGATCTTGCGAAGTGCAGTCATCTTCTCCACAGAGGTGCCGTGGTAATCGGCAAGCACTGCGGACAAGGCACCTTTAGCAGCTTCGTTGACTTCAGCGACGATCTGCCGCTTGTCTTCAATACGAATAGCCACTTTAGTTACTCCTGTGTTTTGAACTTCTGCAATAGCTGCTACGCTCGGTTACTCTTCGTTGAAGAATTTTTTCCGCTTCGTCACGTACAACTCGTACTATCCTCGCGTAAAAATTTCTTTGCCTCGATAAACCTTCGCTCGCGACGCTATTAAGTCCACGTATATCTAATTTACCGATCCGGTACTGCTGGATCAGCTCCAACCCCCGGAAATCCAGGGGCCTTCTATCTGGTGAATGATCCGGCGGTACTGCTGCCGGACGGGTTACACCATCTGCGCGGGACAACTAAATTAAGCGTTGTATTCCTTGGCGCAGTTAACTCTGCCTGATGACAGAATCAACCGTACTTCCGGTACGCGGCTCCCGCGGTCTTTGACGGTCCTGCAGGTCGCGCCTGCAACACCCCAAAGTCGGTTTTCGCTACCGCCCCGTTTTGGGAAAAACAGGGGAGCACTGCCTCGTGATGTCGGTAGCGACACCACCGGGCAGGAAAAATCGTTTAAAAATCCAGTGACGAATGGTCTACCAGGACGCCGGGGCCCATGGTGGAAGACAGCACTACCTTCTGGACATAGGTACCCTTGGCAGAAGCCGGCTTGGCTTTTTTCAGGTCGGCCAGCAGTGCTTCCAGGTTGCCTTTCACGGCTGCGGCTTCGAAACCCACTTTGCCGATACCGCCGTGGATAATGCCGTTCTTGTCGGTACGAAAACGAACCTGGCCAGCCTTGGTGTTTTTGACGGCTGTTTCCACGTCCGGGGTCACCGTTCCGACCTTCGGGTTCGGCATCAGGCCTTTCGGGCCCAGGATGGTGCCCAGCTGGCCAACCACACGCATGGCGTCCGGCGTGGCAATAACCACATCAAAATCTATATTGCCTGCCTTGATGCTGGCGGCGAGATCTTCAAAGCCGACGATGTCAGCACCGGCAGCCTTGGCCTTGTCGGCATTGGCGCCCTGGGCGAACACGGCGACGCGTACGGTCTTGCCAGTACCGTGGGGCAGCGTGGTTGCACCACGCACAGCCTGGTCTGATTTCCTGGCATCGATGCCAAGATTGATGGCAACGTCAATGGATTCCTTGAACTTGACGGTTGACAGTTCATTGATGAGCTTTACGGCTTCATCTATGGTATATGCCTTGCCAGCTTCAATTTTTTCCGCAATCATTTTTGCGCGTTTGGTCAACTTGGCCATTACACCACCCCCTCGGTTTCAATGCCGGCACTACGACAGGTACCCGCAAGTGTCCTGACGGCTGCGTCCATATCGGCAGCAGTCAGGTCGGGCATCTTGACCTTGGCCACTTCTTCCAGCTGGGCGCGGGTCAGCTTACCGACTTTCTCGGTATTCGGGCGACCACTGCCGCTCTTGATGCCTGCTGCTTTTTTCAGCAGCACGCCCGCCGGCGGGGTCTTGGTGATAAAGGTAAAACTGCGATCGGCGTAAACAGTGATCACAACCGGAATGGGCAGGCCAGGCTCAACGCTCTGTGTTTCGGCGTTGAAGGCTTTGCAGAATTCCATGATATTCACACCGTGCTGGCCCAGTGCAGGACCAACGGGGGGGCTTGGGTTGGCTTTACCTGCGGCAACCTGCAGCTTGATATAAGCCAGTACTTTCTTTGCCATGATGGCCTCCTTATGGGTGCAAGCGCAGGATCAAAATCCTGCTCCCCTGGCGCTGTCCCCTCAGGGGTGCAGCGACTTTTTATTTCGAGTGCCCGGTTAGACCGGCCACCCACCTGAAACTTCAATGCGGTCACGGCACGCCATGACCATGAATTTAGCCCTTTTCTACCTGGGAAAACTCAAGCTCTACGGGCGTTGACCGCCCGAAGATAGAGACAGCCACACGTACACGGCTCTTCTCGTAATTTACTTCTTCAACCGTACCAGTGAAGTCGTTGAACGGCCCGTCGATCACGCGCACCAGTTCGCCTGGTTCGTAAACGGTCTTGTGCGAAGGCTTGTCGACGGTTTCTATCAGCCTGTTCATGATCTCATCTACTTCACGCTGGGTAATCGGCGCCGGTTTTTCCGCCTTACCGCCAATGAAACCCATCACGCGCGGGGTTTCCTTCACCAGGTGCCAGGTGTCGTCATTGAGTACCATCTGCAGCAGGACGTAGCCCGGAAAAAACTTGCGCTCGCTTTTCCGTTTCTGGCCGCCGCGCATTTCCAGCACCTCTTCCGTCGGGACAAGCACGTCCCCGAACAGATCCTTGAGCGGTGAAAGGCTGATTCTTTCCTCGAGCGCCTGCTTTACCTTGCGCTCGTAGCCGGAATAGGCATGTACCACATACCAGCGCTTACCATTTTCGGATGCCGACATACTTGAGCCTTTCAGATCCTCTGATGAATTTATGCCTTGTTGCACTGTTCTGCCCTGCCTGCAGTCTTGTAACAGTTTCTAGCCAATGATCAGCGCGATCAGCCAGCTCAGAAACGAATCGAGGCCCCACAGGATGATTGCCACGATGATCACCACGATCACAACGATCATGGTGGTATGCGTGGTTTCAGTCCGCGTGGGCCAGACCACCTTGCGAATCTCGGTCCTGGCTTCCATGCAAAGTGTTACAAAAGCGCTGCCTTTGCTAGTTTGCGTCGCAATCCATCCGGCAATTCCGGCCAGGATCAGCAGACCGATAACCCGGTAAAGCATGGATTCAGCGGCGAAATAGCTGTTGCCATAAACGCCGGCAGCAACCAGTGCAGCCACAACGACCCACTTCAGTGAGTCCAGCCTGTATTCTGTGTTTTTAACAACGTCTTTCATAAAAGCCGTTCATGTAAGTCTTTCAAAATTCTTTGTTCAGTCAGTCCGGCCAATTGTGCCCGGCATTCCTGACTGGCTGCCTGTATGGCAGGCCAGGAGGGAATCGAACCCCCAACCTGCGGTTTTGGAGACCGCCGCTCTGCCAATTGAGCTACTGGCCTTTATCTGCCTGCCGAAACCTTATTTGGCGGCTCCGGCTCCAAAATCAAACAATTTCTTCTAAAGACGACTAAGCCGAGGAGTCTGGAAGATCTCCTCGGCTTTTGGAAAGTGCCAGAAATTGCTTATTCGATGATCTTGGAAACAACGCCGGCGCCAACAGTTCGCCCACCTTCACGAACCGCAAAACGCTGGCCTTCTTCCATTGCAATCGGGGCAATCAGCTCAACAGCCATTTTGATATTGTCGCCCGGCATAACCATTTCAACGCCTTCAGGCAGAGTCACGGCACCGGTCACGTCAGTAGTTTCAAAGTAGAACTGCGGACGGTAACCCTTGAAGAACGGGGTGTGACGACCACCTTCATCCTTGGACAGAACGTAGACTTCGCCTTCGAACTTGGTGTGCGGAGTGATGGT
>JALRBG010000155.1 GCA_023257855.1 Pseudomonadales bacterium
TCGCGGATTCAGCTAACGGGATCCCGGGTGCAATATACGCTTACGTCAGGGCCGTCAAGGACGGCACTTTCCCCGGCCCCGAACACGCCTACGACTAATCCTCCCGGTTATGGAAATTTTTGAATCAAGGGATGCCCTGCAGCAGCGGCTCAGGAGCCTGCGCCAGTCCGGTCGCACCATCGGCCTGGTGCCCACCATGGGCAACCTGCATGACGGTCACCTGGCACTGGTCGCAGCAGCGCGCGAGCAAGCCGATTTCGTACTGGCCACCATCTTCGTCAATCCGCTGCAGTTCGGTCCGGCCGAGGATCTCGACAACTATCCACGCACCCTGCAGGATGACTGCGAACTGCTCACGGACGCCGGATGTGACGGGCTGTTCGTTCCCGCAGTCACGGAGATGTATCCTGACGGCCTGCAAGGCCAGACCCTCGTCAGCGTTCCGGGATTATCCCAAAAGCATTGCGGGGCCAGCAGGCCGGGGCATTTCGACGGCGTCTGCACGGTGGTCTGCAAACTGTTCAACCTGACTGAACCGGATAGCGCTTTTTTCGGGGAAAAGGATTACCAGCAGCTGCAGGTAATCCGGAAAATGACCACCGACCTGTGCATGCCGGTCAGGATCGAAGGTGTGCCTATCATCAGGAATGCCGAGGGCCTGGCCCTGAGTTCCAGAAACGGCTACCTGGACACGGAGCAGCTGGCACTGGCGCCACTGCTGCACGACCAACTGATGGCTGCATCAACAACCATCAAGTCAGGCCAGGCTGATTTTGCGGACGTGGAAGCCAGGGCCAGGGCTGAGCTGGACAAGGCAGGATTCAGAACCGACTACTTCACCGTGTGCAACGCCCTAACTCTGGAAACCGCACAGCATGACGATAGCGACCTCGTCATCCTTGCCGCGGCGTGGCTCGGCAAAACGCGCCTGATAGACAACCTCCGATTCACGCGCTGAGGACTGTCAGCTTTATTTATACCCTTGGCTGGCATAGTATTGACGCCCTTCTGTAGTAAAACCTGACCCGGCAACCAAATTTCATGCGTATCGGCATTCTTTCCAGAAACCGCAACCTTTACTCCACCCGCAGGCTGGTGGAAGCCGCGCGGGAGCGCGGCCACGACGTGCGCGTCATCGACGTCCTGAAGTGCTACATGAACATCACGGCAAACGACCCGACGGTGTATTACCAGCGCAACGCGGAAATCGTCGAGGAACTGGAGTTTGATGCCGTCATTCCCCGCATCGGTGCCAGCATCACCGCTTATGGCTGCGCCGTGCTGCGCCAGTTCGAGGTGGGCCACGTGTATTCCATCAATGAATCCATTGCCATCACGCGGTCCCGCGACAAGCTGCGTGCTCACCAGCTGCTGGCGCGCAAGGGCATCGGCCAGCCCGTCACAAGTTATGCCCACTCGGCGCGTGCCACGGACAGACTGATCGAATCGGTAGGCGGTGCCCCGCTGATCCTGAAACTCACCGAGAGCACTCACGGTGACGGGGTCCTCCTGGCGGAAACCAAGAAAGCCGCGGAAGCACTGATCAATGCCTTCATGGGCATCGGTTCCGACTTCCTGGTCCAGGAATTCATTCGCGAGGCCGGCGGTTCCGACATCCGCTGTTTTGTCGTCGGCAAGAAAGTCATCGCCGCCATGCAGCGCAAGGCCAGCAAGGGCGAATACCGTTCCAACCTGCACCGTGGGGGCACGGCTGAAGTGATCCGCCTGAATCCCGACGAACGCTCCCTGGCAGTTCGTGCGGCCCAGGTCATGGGCCTCGACCTGGCAGGCGTAGACCTCATCCGCTCGTCCCATGGTCCACTGGTCATCGAGGTAAACTCTTCACCCGGACTGGAAGGCATCGAGACTGCCACCGGCAAGAACGTGGCCGATAAA
>JALRBG010000201.1 GCA_023257855.1 Pseudomonadales bacterium
TGGTCAAAGCGGTTCGTGAGAGCATGCCAGCCATCACAGCTATTTATAAGTGCAGGGTTGAGGTTTTCATCAACAACAAGCAGTCCCGCTCTGTATTGGTTAATCTGCTGGTTGATAAGGTCCTGGCTGAGGCCGTCGGAGAAATATTCCTGGTCGCTGTTCTCACTGAGGTTGGTGAACGGCAGCACAGCAATGGACTTGTCGTAGAACGACTGCCTGACTTCATCGGCCGCGCCGATCAGGCTCAAGGCCTCATCCACGGTCGCTGTCAGCTCGGGCGACGCCTCCGCCATGGTTTGAGGTTGCTCGGGCTCACCGGAGCAGGAAACCAACAGGTATAACCCCGCTAGCACCATTACGGTTTTCATTGGTTGCGCGTTCATTGTCTTCGCTTCCCGGGACGTTGGTTGTGTTGTTGTCCCACTTGTTTCAATCCCCTAAAAACACTCGAAATCGTCGTTGCCATCCAGCGGCCGGCAGTCATCACCCACGCGACACATTGCGCATTTTTTTGCTCACTGAAAAAACCAAATATTGCCCTATCTGTTACCTCTAATCTCTTTTTTACTGTGTCTGCGGCGCCGGGATCACCCGTTGCTCTTCCGGTGCACTGTCCACCAGGAAGAACACGTCCAGCAGCATCACTGCCATGGCTAGTCCCGCCAGGATACCGACGGCGATCTGGAAGCCCTTGCCGCCACCCTTCGCCTGGCGCTCATCGTCGGCCTTGTCCCAGCCCTTGTCTTTGTGCGTCATCTCGAAGGCCCACGCCATCATCATTACGATGGGGTATCCCGGGATCAGCATGAACAAGATGCCGAACGCGAAGATGGGCGGCCAGCCAAACACAGGGGTGAGCGACATGGCGATTTGCACGATCAACCAGCCGGTGGCCAGATATAACACGCCTGTTTTCAGGATGGCCTGATACTTGCTGTTCTTACTCAGTGGCATATGTATCCTCAGTGACATTCAGAATCGGATTCGGTAGCTTCAATTGGCCCGCAGATATCATTCCAACCTTTAGAGCACCAAGTCTTGGCAAAAGGGCGTTCGCTATCTGGATCAGCAACCTTGCTACAACGGCGTACGCCGCCCCTACCCTGAAGACGTTGCTCCGCCCCAATTCAGCGAAAAAGGACATTTGTTCCATCCAGCCCTTTCGCAATGGCTGTCCTCAATAATTATAGCTGTACAGGATGTGAGTTTTTTACCAAAAATTCAAGGAGTTAAGTGCGCTTTCAGCGCTGGATTGAAGGTCATTGCCGCGATTTCATACCATGGCGGCAAGGTTCATGAATGAAATCAGGATGATGGCACGTCTTGTGAGGCAACCGGCATTCAAGCGACAATGCCTGGAACCGGAGATAAAGCATTACCAGGGGGGTTACTAATGCGCCGTTTTATTCGTTTTCCGCTGTCCATCGGCATCCTTTTATTCAGCCAGTTTTCTCTTGCCCAACCACCGGGCGTCACCATGGAAATGATCGCTCGCCAGCTGCCGCTTGAGGGTGCGCCGCTCGCCGTGCCGGGTCCTTATGCCGTTACCCAGGAAGCCGCGTTCGATGATGCCGGCTTCATCGTCTACCGTCCCATCGACCTGGGCAGGTTTCCGGGCAACGACAACCTGCCCGTGCTGGTGTGGGGCAACGGTGGCTGCGCTATCGATGGTCGTCGCTATGGCGGATTCCTGCGCACCATCGCCTCCCACGGATTCCTGGTGATCACCACCATTCCGGTCGAGCCGGAAGAAGGCGAGGAAGCACGTCGCAATGCCGACGCTGATGACATGATCCGCGCCATCGACTGGGCCTTTGCCGAAAGCATCCGTCCAGCTTCGCACCTGCGCGGCAAGATCGATATCGTCAACATCGCCCTGATGGGCCAGTCCTGCGGCGGGTTCATGTCTGCCACTGCCGGCCTCGATGCCCGCGTGGGCACCGTTGCCCTGTTCAACTCCGGCCTGTCCGCTCCCGGCGCACCTGGCCCCGGCGGTCGCGCCACCATGGACCAGCTTGATGACCTGCATGGCCCCATTCTGTTAATCAATGGCGGCGCGGTGGATTTCATGTATGAACCAGCCCAGGAAAATTTCCGCGCCATTCGCCGCAACCCCGTGTTCTACGGTGCCCGCGACAACGCCGGCCACACCGCCACCGTGTTCCATCCGGGCGGCGGTGAATATGCCAATGTGGCGTCCAACTGGCTGCTGTACCATTTGAAGGGCGATGAAGAAGCCGGCAAGATGTTTGTCGGCCGCGATTGCAGCCTGTGCACCAATCCGAACTGGGAAACCAATTCAAAGAGACTTTAACCAACCCATCCAACGAACAATGGTGTTCCTATGAACCTACTGAAACTGACAAGTGCCATCCTGGTTGCCGCCCTGGCAGGCCTCACGACCGGCTGTGCGGCAACGGGCGACGAGGTTGCCAGCGACCGTGAATGCCGGGCGGTAAATTCCAGCCGTGGTACCCGGATGCGTGAATCCGTGTGCATGTCTAAGGAGGAATGGGCCGCTGTCGATGCCCGCGAAGCGGATCAGCAGGCGCAAAACAATTCGGATGCTTTCTTCAGGGAGCAGCGGGAACGCGGCTCGACGGGGTCCACCTCGCCGACGTTCAACATGCCGAACTAGATCACCATCTGGTCCTTGCCAACGATCACTTCGCCGCCGTAATGGCGGCGAATGCCTTCCAGGTACAAATCGTCATCCACATCACGTAATGCCCCGGGCAGCAGGTGATGCAGCACCAGCGTGCTGACCCCGGCGGCCTGGGCAATGCGACCGGCATCTTCCGTGGTCAGGTGGGTTTCCTGGATATGCGTCCAGATGTTTTCCGGGTTGTCCCGGTAATTTCCCCCCAGCACCACTTCCTCGAACCACTGCCGGGTACTGACCGGTTCGATCACTTCTGTCACCAGGATGTCGGCTCCGGCAGCCAGGGTGACCAGGTTATCCGAGTAGGTGGTGTCGCCCGAGAACACCACGCTGCGGTCGTCGGTATCAAAGCGGTAAGACAGCGCCCGGTACGGCATCTGGACCTTGGCCCAGTCAGGAAAGTGGCTGTTTTCGATGCTGCTGACGCGGATGCGGTCATCCTCGAAAAATGCATGCACCGAATCCGTGGCCGGCACCACGTCCGCCTGGATGAGGGTTTCGGGCCTTATGCTGCGGCCCTCGTCGATGAAACGGATGTCAGCATTGCCCGATGCGAACTGCAGTGCACCGGAAACCAGGGTATCCGTGCCGAACGGACCATGCACACGGGTGACATCCACCCTGCCCTGCGTCCACTGATGACTCAGCAGCGTTGCCAGATCCGCGACATGGTCGTCATGCAGGTGGGTCAGGAAAATATCGGGAATGGTCAGGTAGTTGATGCCAGCTTCCTGCAAGGCGGTCATCGTGCCGTAGCCGCAGTCCACCAGGTAGAGCCTGTCGCCTACCAGCAGAAGCGTCGCGGTTTCCCCGCGCGACAGGTTGAAGTTGGGGCCGCCCTGGGTGCCGAGCAGGATGACGCTGGTTCCGCTTGCCTGGCTAACCACAGGAATGCTGCAGGAAGCGCCAAGTCCAGAAACAGCTAATGCTTTAACAAGAGATCTTCTATCCATTATTTATCCATTATTGTCTATCATCATCCAGCTCATATTTTTATCGTACAAAACTTGCAGAAGACTACCACACTTAAAAAATGCAAGTGTATATTCCAGCTATTGTCCTTATATTTGCCATCGATACCGCTAACGTTACACAATGGATTTCCCAGTAACACTGAATTCACGATTCAGGAAATACTAATTATGAAAAGCCTGCTCCTGTCCTGCCTCGCCGCCATCTGTTTACTGACGGCCGCGCCCGCCGCGCCGCACCATGCCTTCGCGTCTGAGTTCGATATCAACAAACCAGTCTCCCTGACCGGCCCCGTGACCCGCATGGAGTGGACCAACCCCCATGCCTGGCTGTTCGTTGAGAACACCAGGGATGACGGCACTGTCGAGGAGTGGGCGGTTGAACTGGTCGGCATCAACGACCTGCTTCGGCTGGGTTGGGGCCGCAGCAGGGTTCAGGAAGGTGATGTACTCAGCATCCAGGGATACGGCGCCAGGAACGGCACCAACACCGCCAACGCGGCATCTGTGACGATCACGGAAACCGGTGAGCTGCTCTGGGAAAGCGTGGCCAACAGCGGCCGCGAAGGCAGGGATCGGCGCAGGACGCCGCTCTAGGCGCAGACGCACAGTAAATCTTTCGAGGGGAAAATCATGAAACGAACATTGATAGCACTTGCGCTGCTGGCATTCACCATGCCCCTGGCCGCCCAGTGGCTGGGCGTGCCGACACCCGGCATTCCACGTACTGCCGATGGCTCACCCGACCTGTCCACACCCGCGCCGCGCACCGCTGATGGTCATCCCGACCTGACCGGCCTCTGGCGCGCAAGGGAGGTTACCGGTGACCTTAATGATGATTCAAAAGTACAGCCGTGGGCGCGGGAAACCATGGCGACCCATGAACGCAATTACTACCGCGACGGCCCCATGATGCAGTGCATGCCGGGCGGGCCTGCCTACATTGCCGGCGGCCCTGCTGGCGGCGGCAGTCTGCGCCAGATCGTGCAAAGCCCGCAGGTGACGGCCATGCTTTTTGGCGACCTCACCTACCGCCAGGTATTCACCGATGGCCGGCAGCTGGAAGACGATCCCCTGCCCACCTGGACCGGTTACTCGGTCGGTCACTGGGAAAGTGACACGCTCGTGGTCGAAAGCAACGGCTTCAATGACAAGACCTGGCTGCATGCCTGGGGCCTGGAACACACGGAGCAGTTGCGCGTGACCGAGCGTTACCGCCGCGTCGACTTCGGGCACATGGAAGTCGAGGTGATCTTCGATGATCCGGGTACCTTCGACGAACCCCTCCATACTACTGTTGAGTTGGTGTACGCGGCGGATGACGTGATACTGGAGATCGTCTGCAACGAGGCCACCGAAGGCGGCACCAAGCACTGGGTGGGAGACAAGCTCGCCGATGCCAGGGCATCAGCGGTGGAACTCGACACCGAAACGCTGTCGCAGTATGTGGGCACCTACGAAGGCATCTGGCTGGAGTACCTGACCACCGTCGTCGTAACCCTCGATGGCGATGCGCTGTATCTCAGCCGCAATGGCGATCCGAGGGAAGAGCTGATACCGCAGTCAGAAACCACCTTCATCTGCGCAACCTGCACCTGGAGCCAGCCGTATGAATTTCGGCGCGACGGCAACGGCATGGCGAATTCCGTGGTGGAAGTGCAGGTGTCGGGACGCTGGGTGTTCGAACGGGTCGAATAAATGGAACTGACACGCGGGACCCGTGTGGAGATTGAACAGTTTATTCGGGATACCGGCGCGGCGATGTGGATACAGCACGACCCGCCAACCTATGCGGGGAAGAGGAAGGCGCCTGCCTACTACGATTAATAAATTTTCGAGTATAAAAAAACCCAGCTCGCGAGCTGGGTTTTTTTATTTGGTGCCGGCACCAAGAGTCGAACTCGGGACCCCCTGATTACAAGTCAGGTGCTCTACCAACTGAGCTATACCGGCAAAAACTGATCGTCGGATATCGGCTCTTTAAGCCTATTCCGATCTGCTTTCAATCGGGTTTACTGTGGGCCGACAGCCGGGGCTGGCAGCTCTTTTACAGGCCGCGCAGTCTACCAATCTCCACCCTTTTGAGCAACATTTGGGTTACACTTTAACCCTTCCATCATACCCGCAGGAGCGGCCGTGTCTGCGCTTTCCGATAGCCCTGAGCCTATAACCAATAGCCCCGAATGGCAGGTCCTGGCCGCCCACCGGGAAGCAATTGCCGGCCAGTCGATACGGGCACTGTTCGACGCCGATCCCGATCGCTTCAAGCGCTTCAGTATAGAGGCCGCCGACCTCCTGCTGGACTATTCCAGGAACCACATCACAGCCGATACGATGGCCCTTCTCATCGCTCTGGCGGAAAAAGCTGGCATGTCTGCCGCCATCGCGGCCATGTTCGCCGGTGACGCCATCAACTACACCGAGCAGCGCCCTGCCCTGCATGTCGCCCTGCGCTCCCCTGATGCGGATAACGACTACACCCGCGCCGTGCACGCAACACTCGACCGCATGGAGCAGTTCGTCAATGCCGTGACCACCTGGGAGTGGAAGGGTTACCGGGGGGACCCTATCACCGACGTGGTCAATATCGGCATTGGCGGCTCCGATCTCGGACCGGCCATGGTCTATACGGCGCTGGCCAGTCACCACCTTGACGGCATCCGCTGCCATTTCGTGTCCAACGTGGACCCGGTGCACCTGGAACAGGTGCTGGAGAATCTTGATCCGGCCTCCACGCTGTTTGTCATCGCCTCGAAATCCTTCACCACGATGGAAACCAGTCTCAATGCCGAGGCGGCCCGGCGCTGGTTCCTGGAAGCCAATCCGCATGAACAGGATCTGACGAAACATTTCGTGGCCGTCAGTGCTAACGTGGAAAAGGCGCAAGCCTTCGGCATTGATGCCGACAATGTCTTTCCCCTGTGGGACTGGGTCGGCGGCCGCTATTCCCTGTGGTCCGCCATCGGCCTGCCGGTCGCCCTGGGAATCGGCATGAACAATTTCCGCGCCCTGCTTGGCGGCGGTCACGCCATGGACGAGCATTTCAGGACGGCGTCTGCCGCTGAAAACCTGCCGGTGATACTGGCCATGCTGGAGTGCTGGTATCTCAACTTCTGGGGCGCACAATCCCATGCCGTGCTGCCCTACGCGCAATCGCTGCACCTGTTCCCGGCCTTTCTCCAGCAGCTCGACATGGAAAGCCTGGGCAAATCGGTGACGCGTGATGGTGAAGCGCTCGATACTGCTACGGGAGGTATCATCTGGGGCAGCGCCGGCACCAACGGCCAGCATTCCTTTCACCAGCTCCTGCACCAGGGTACGCATCTCGTGCCGGCCGATTTCATCGCCGTCGCCAAAAGCGACAGCCCGAACCGGGAGCAGCATGTACAGCTGCTAGCCAACTGTTTCGCCCAGGGGCAGGCATTGATGAACGGCAAGTCGCGTGATGAGGCAAAGGCGGAACAGGTTGCGCAAGGCATGTTGGAGAAGGACGCCGACGCACTGGCACCGCACAAGGCGATCGCGGGGAACCGGCCCAGCAACACGCTGCTACTGGACTCGCTCACCCCGGCCTCTCTGGGCAGCCTCATCGCCGCCTACGAGCACAAGGTCTATGCCCAGAGTGTCATCCTGGGCATCAATGCCTTTGACCAGTGGGGAGTGGAGCTGGGGAAAGTGCTCAGCAGAGAAATCCATGAAGCACTGTCAGGCGCTGGCGAGACATCGGCATTCGATGCCTCGACCAATGCGCTGATCAATCGCTGTAAACAGCAATAACCGGAATCAGAAGCTATACACAAGGCTGACGGATGTCAGTGTGTCTGTCTTCTTGCGTCCTACCGGCACATCGGAGTTGTTCCTGGCCTGGAAGGCAATCTTGGTGGTGATATCGCCGATGATGTTGGTTTCAAGGCCCAGTTCGAATATGGACACCGTGCGGGTTTCACCGATTTCCGTATTGAAGCTCTGCACCAGTTCCGCGTTATCGCTGATGGCCCATTTGAAATCTTCACCCAGCGTAATAATGCCTTCACCTTCGGTACCTGCTCCGATGATGTCATTTTCGCGGTAACCGAGACCACCGAAGCCCTGCAGCTCGAAGCGGTCGTTCATGATCCGGTGCCGTCCATAACCGCCGGATACAGTGGCCTGGTAATCGAAACCGCTGAATCGATCGTCGGTGTAACTGCCTTTCACGTACAGGTACTGGTCTTCATCGAGGTTGAAGTCGGACTTGTCCTGCAGGAAATAGCGTTCTGCCTTCGCCTGGGAGTTTTCCTGGGAGCCCAGTGCCTGGAACTTGACGTTGTGCACCCAGCGCTCGGTGTTCAGTGTGAACAGCACCTCGGTGTTGTAGGTGTCGGTGTCGGTATTGCCTGATGTGCCGACATACCCGAAGGCGATACTCGCCTCGTAGCCAAGTTCATCCTGTGCGGCAGCGGGCATCACCACAAGGGTTTGCGCCAGCACGGCAATGGCCAAAAGTGTCTTGTTGAATGTCATCGATAACTCCCGTGTTTGGATTTTCAGATACAAAACTGCACTCGGCACACAAAGTGTGCCGGTTGCATGAAAATGATTGAATTACTGCCTGGTGAAATAACCGATATGGTCGCCGTTGTACGTGCCGACCCAGATCTCGTCGTTCATCTGGAGTGCAGAGCTGACGCCCTGCATGGCGACGTCCCCGCCGAAGCTGCCAAGATTGACTACCTCGAGGGTATCCGCATCCACCTCGACTACCGACCAGCCGCCGCCTTCGACATTGCCGCCGGCGGTAATCAGTTTGCCGGGGGCACCCCAGCGCACGTTATCGAGGGCGATATCCAGTGATACGGAAGTTTGCGCCACCGGATCACTGGCGGTATCCAGGCGCACCAGTTCGCGCGAACCGAATGCCGCGATATAGATGTAGCGACCATCGTCGGACACCACGATGCCGTTGGGCGCGGCGACTTCGGAACCCGGAATCAGGGCAGGCTCGCTGCCCGGGTGCCATGCCACCACGCCGCCGGTGGGTTCACCGGACATGGCAGAGGCGATGCCATCTGCCCACACCATGAACTGGGTGGTGACGAAGCCGCCATCGTCGAGGATGGCCACGCTGTTGTGCATGATCGACTCGTCCAGTGTCACGCAGCCTTTCCAGGTCAGCTCGGCAATGCCCTCGCTCATGTCGAGATCGAACACTTCGATGGCCTCGCGGGCACCATGGCTGGTGATATAGAGGTCGAACTGGTTGGCAGCGATTTCACGCAGTGCCAGGCCGTGGGCCGAGAAGTTGGATGTATCCAGCGGGCCGGGGCAATTCGGGAACATGGCACTGTCCTGGTCCTGGGAGAAGTTCGCACCAAACACCAGTTCTTCCCAGGTGTTGTCCAGGGGATTGACCAAGTACAGGTGGCCGGTAACATTCTCGCCGCTCATGCCGGATGTGAGGATCATGCCGGTATCGCCGACCCTAAGCAGGTCCTCGGCATTCATCAGGCCGCAGATATAGGTGATGCCGGGATCGGAAGGACACGACACCACTTCCTGGGCCACACTTTGCCCGCCACCGACCGCCGGGGCCATGGTGGAGCCGCTGCCGGCATCATCGCCGCCGCAGGCGCTGAGCAGCATGGCAAGTCCTGTTGATGTTACTGCACGCTGGATGATCGATTTCATGTGTTTTCCCGTTGTTAACCAGATGTGAAAGGGGCGTCTGCCCGCGCAAAAGCCGGCATTTTACAACATACGGGAGCGGCAAAATAGAAAGGCACCGCCATTTCCCCGTTGCGATACACACTTCGCGATGCCATGCTTGGCACAGGTATATGCGCACTGCCGGAAGCCCGGCAGTACGGGGAAATGATGGAAGCATTCTTTATCTGGCTCGAATCCGGCAGCTTAAGCACCTGGGTGCGCGGCGAAACCGGCTGGCACATGGCCTTTCCCGTCATCATCGTCTTCCATGCGCTGGGCATGGGCTTCCTGGTGGGCGTAGCACTGGCCATCAACGCCCGCGTGCTGGGTATCGCACAGGGCATCCCCGTCACCATCATGCGCCGGTTCCTGCCGGTCGCCCTGCTGGCACTGGTGGTGAATGCCGTCTCGGGCGTGCTGCTGCTGATCGGTTATCCCACCAAGGCGCTCACCAACCCGGTGTTCTACATCAAACTGGGTTGCATAGGCCTCGCCCTGTGGAACCTGAAATGGTTCGATACGCACATCCTGGCCAATACCGTTTACGACACCGGCGCGATTCCGAAGCAGGCGAAGAAGCTCGCCATTGCTTCCACCGCACTCTGGGGGGCAGCCATCATTGCGGGGCGCCTGCTGGCCTACACCTACGTCAAGCTGATGAGCATCTGATGGAACGCAACCCGACACTGCAGGCATTGAGCGACTGGCTGGAAAGCACCTGGCTTGGCAACGCCTTCATCGACCAGGGTTACTGGTCCTGGCCGATGGCCGAATCACTGCACTTCATGGGCCTGTGCCTGCTGGTCGGTTCGGTGGGACTGGTGGACCTGCGCATGCTCGGCATGGCCAGGGGCATTCCGCTGTCGGCCATCCATCGTCTCATTCCCTTCGGCGTGGCAGGCTTTCTGCTCAACATCATGACGGGTTCGTTGTTCGTACTCGGCGATGCCGACCAGTACATCTTCAACGATGCCTTTCGTTTCAAGCTGCTGTTCCTGGCCATCGCAGGCATCAATATGCTGTTTTTCTATTCCACGGCCTTTCGGGACGCCAAGATGCTTGGCCCGGAAGCGCACATGCCGCTGAAGGTGAAACTCATGGCCGGGATTTCACTGGCCTGCTGGATCGGTGTCATCACGGCCGGGCGCCTGATTACTTTTTATCGGCCCTGAATATAGACAGGACTGCCATTACACCTCCTGACCTAATGGCAGTATACTTTCTTCCCTGTCTGATCTGAGGCTATCCACCCTCATCTGACTGACCATAATCAGGGGGAATCATGATGTCGCACCGCATTTTCACGACGGGCCGCAAGCTCGGCACCGTAGTTTTCACACTGCTGGTATTGCTGTCAGCGACTCTGCACGCCCAGGATTTTTCGCGGACACGGCCTGACCGCCTCGGCTTCGACCGCGATCGCCTGCAGCAGATGGATGCGGTACTGCAGTCCTACATCGACAACCAGCAGATTGCCGGCAGCGTCACGCTCATACTGAAGGACGGCCGCATCGCCTATTCCTCGGCAAAAGGCATGCAAACGATCGCCGGCAGCGTGCCCATGCGCG
>JALRBG010000289.1 GCA_023257855.1 Pseudomonadales bacterium
CGGCAAAAAGGTCAGTACCAGTGTAATGAAGAACCACAGAAAGCAGGCCGTCTCTGTGACCGTCCTGCAACCACGAGTGCAGTGACGCGGCAGGCCCGTCGCGGGTAGGGATTTTTCAGCTATTGTTGGGCCAATAGTGTCTTCTGCAGTCATGCGCCGGTAGGGAAATTTTTGTGTTGTACCCCGAGGGGGCAGGGTCTTGATGAAAGAAATATAGGCGAAATGCCTGGCATTAGCCAGCAGCCCGGCAAGGGGCAACCTGTGTCACTACAGAACTGGTCTTGATCCGGAAACTACACATGAAGCGGGAGTGACCCGACCCTGTCTGCCGAAGTCCGTCTTGTGATATGGTTGCTCCATGCAGAAGCAGCCAATTCCCCGGGTCGTACTTGCTCACCAATTCCTTAACGCAGGCGCACTGCTTGTATTGTTGTTGACGGCTACGGCCGGCAACTTGTTGCATGCCCAGGAATTTAAGTACTCCGTCAAACCACCCCTGTACGGCCAGCACTGGGTAGCCGTCGCCGGCAAGCCGCTGGCAGCGTCCGCCGGTTCCCGTATTTTCAATGAAGGCGGCAATGCGGTGGATGCCGCCTGCGCCATGCTCGCCGTATCCGCGACCATGTTCGATACTCTCAGCTGGGGTGGCGAGACACAGGCCCTGATTCACGATCCCCGTTCCGGCAAGGTGGTTGCCATCAATGCCCTCGGGGCGGCGCCCACCGGCGCCACGCCGGAAGCGTACCGGCAGCTTGGCATGAATCATCCCCCCGATACCGGGCCGCTGGCCGCGATCACGCCAGGCACACCCGGAGGCCTGCTGGTCATGCTGGCCGAGTACGGCACACTCAGCCTGGAGCAGACCCTGGCGCCGGCCATGGAAATGGCGGCGGGTTATCCCATCGAGCGCAACAAGGCGGAGACCTTCCAGTTCTACAAGGACGACATCCTGAAGTGGCCGCACTCGGTAAAAGTATTGCTGCCCCATTACGACCCGCGTTTCCCGGAAGGCTGGGCGGCACCCCGCCCGGGCGAATTATTCCGGCAGCCCGGCCTGCTTAATACCCTGGCGCGACTGGTCGAGGCTGAACGGCAGGCACTGGCGGCAGGCAAGTCCCGCAAGGAAGCTATCTATGCCGCGTACGAGCGTTTTTACCGCGGCGATATCGCGCAGGAAATCGCCGACGCGACACAGGCGGCCGGCGGCCTAATCACGACGGAAGATCTCGACAAGTGGCAGGTGTATATCGAGGAACCGGTGATGACTACCTACAAGGGCATCGAGGTATACAAGCTCAATTCCTGGGTGCAGGGCCCCGTCATGCTGCAGATGCTGAACATGCTGGAGACGCTCGACCTGCGCAGCATGGGCTACAACAGCGTGGAATACATTCACACCCTGTACCAGGTGATGAACCTGGCCTTTGCCGATCGCGACTTCTATTACGGCGACCCGTATTACCCGCCAACAGAACCGATACAGGGACTGTTGTCCAAGGAGTATGCGCGGGAACGCGCCAGGCTCATCGACAGAACCAGCAATACACCCCGGGTGGCTCCCGGTGATCCCTATCCCTTCCAGGGCGGCAGGAATCCCTACAGTGAATTACTGGAATCCTGGGAGCCGGTCATCGCAAGTGAAAGTGCCGTCGCCCTGGCCTCGCCGCTCAACAGCATGGACCATGACGCGGGCTTCCTGGCGGGTACCACCTCCATCCAGGCCGCTGACAAGGATGGCTGGGTGGTGTCCATCACGCCCAGTGGCGGCTGGACACCGGCCTTCATCGCCGGGGACACCGGCATCGGCCTGTCACAACGGTTGCAGAGTTTCGTCATGTCGCCGGAACGCAACCCCTTCAACGTGATGGAACCGGGCAAGCGGCCGCGCGCCACACTGACGCCGACGCTGGCCATGAAAGACGGCAAGCCCTTCATGGCCTTTGGCGTGCAGGGCGGCGATACCCAGGAGCAGAACCTGGTGCAGTTTTTCCTCGACGTGGTGGAGTTCGGCATGGATGTGCAGCAAGCTGCCGAGGCCGCCAATTTCAACACCTGGCAGGCACACTCGTCCTTTGGCGAGCATGACATGCAGCCTGGCCGACTCCTGCTCAGGGAAGACCTGCCGCTAACGCACAAACTGCGCCTGTCCACCATGGGTTACCGGGTGGAAACCGAATCGCTCACGTCGGGACCCATCACCGGCATTTACTTCGACCAGCGCAATGGCACGATGGTTGGCGGCGCGAGTAATTATGGTGATGACTATGGGCTCGCCTGGTAATAGCGAAGCCCCTTAAACGCATGTTCACCTTTACGCCGATCGGCTACGTTCGTTCTCCCTACAGGCAAAAATTCGCCATTCCCCGCCAGCCCGGCCTGGTGCCGGCGGCCCGGGGCGAGGTCGTATTCACCGGGGAGTTTGCCGATCCCAACTGTCTGCGGGAGATCGAGCAGTTCTCCCACCTCTGGCTGCTGTTTCGCTTTCATGAAACGGCCGCAAGGGGCTGGTCGCCGACCGTGCAACCGCCGCGTCTTGGCGGCAAGGACAGGGTGGGTGTGTTTGCCAGCCGCTCGACCTTCCGGCCCAACGGCATCGGCCTGTCCGCGGTCACCAACCTGGGGTGGGAGCATCGCGATGGAGAGCTGGTGCTGCAGGTGGGCGGACTCGACCTGCTCGATGGCACGCCGATTATCGATATCAAGCCCTACCTCCCCTATGCCGACAGCATTGCCGCCGCCACTGGCGGCTATGCCGAAACGGCGCCGGGCAATGCCTTCGCCGTGACTTTCAGTGCGGCCGCCGACGAGGCACTGGCCGCACTGGCAGCAACCTACCCGGACCTGCGACAGCTGGTGACCGCCGTACTGGAGCAGGACCCGCGACCGGCCTGGCGCCAGCGCGACCCGGATGACAAGCAATATGGCATGAGCCTGTACGACCTCAACATCAAGTGGCGGGTGTATCCGGATGGTCTTGAAGTGGTTCGTATCGAACCGGCGGGGCTGGAAGACTGATAAAAAAAGGGGGCATCTGCCCCCTTTATTTTTGTCCGGATTCCGGATCGTTACTCGGCGCCTTCCGTTTTATCGAAAAAGGCAGTGCCGTAGTCATCCTTCAGGTCCAGCATGAACTGGTTGTTTTCCTGGCAGATGTAGTCCTTCATTTCGACACCTTCTTTCCAGGGGATATCCCACTCGGCTGCCCAGGGTTCGAAAAATGCGCCCGGATCGTCGATCAGGATGCGGTAATTGAGTTTTTCCTTGTAAGGCCGGCTGATGTACTCGACGGTATGCAGCTGGTTGGTATGGTGCGTGCCGCTGTAATCGAGCCAGGTCTTCTCGTTGTAGCCGATGGTATCCACAACGAGGGTGTCGCCTTCCCAGTGCCCGATGGAATGGCCGAAGTAGGTGGGATTGACCTCCTCCATTGGCGGATGCTCGCGGCCGTCCATGTGGATTTCACGCCAGACATGACCGCCGCCCTCGAAGATGACCAGGATGCGATCACGATGCTGGACGATTTCGGCCGGGTAGGGCGTGGCGAAGGCGCGCGGTCCGCCTGGCGGCAGGCAAAAGCCCTCAGGGTCGTACTTGGAATCATTGGCGGTATGGTATTCCCACATGGCCTTCACCCAGGGACGCCAGGGCGCTTCTTCCGGCACGGGCCGGGCATTGGCGAAATTGCTGACCCAGGGCAGATCCCAGTAGCCGTCGCCACTCAGGTCGACAGTGCCATCCGCCAGGCGCGGCGTTGGTGAGCGCGGACCGTCGTCATTGATCAGGTAGGTGTTTTCCGAACCTTTTACGGCAGTGGTGTTGACGATAGTGGGGTGGAGGGCGGAGTTCTGGTCCGACAGCTGCGCCATGGCATTTGGTCCGGCAACGCCGCTCAAAAGCGCGGCCAGGGCCAGTTTGTTCAGAGATGTTTTCAACATGATGGGTGCTTTGTCACTTCCGGGTTATCGATTAAAAGTTCACGGCCGGTATGCGGCACGGTTTTCGTTATGCGAAGAAAAGTCTAGCAACGGGCTGGTTTCCTTGTCCACCAACCACTTGAATTTTCATGGTTTTTGCAATTTACGCGGGGTCCGGTGAGCCGGCAGTTCACTGCAGGTTGCTGATGGCGCCGAACACATCATGGCAGTTCGCCAATTCCCGGTTGCGGCGACCATCCACCATGTCCCGGGTGCGGGCATAAACTTCCAGGGAGTGGGCACGCGTCTCCCCGGGCTGGTGATTGAGGATGTAACGCTCCAGCAGGCACAGGTCGTTGATGCTGCCCAGAACGCTGCCAAGCCGGTCGAGGCTTTCGAGCACGAAATATTCCTTCGGTGACAGCATGGGTTTCAGCTGGTACTGGTACATCAGTTTCTTCACCTGCTTGCGCCAGTCGTGCAGGGCCTCCCAGTCAGTACCGCTTAACAGTTCGCGACCCGCGGCGCACAGGGCAGCAAGGCGGGTGTCCAGGACGCGGCTGATTTCCGCATCACTGTGACGGGCCTGCAGCAGGCGTGGAGAATTTTTTTCGATTTCTCGCACCAGCCGATGTATGCGGCTGAAATCTCCGGCGGGCATGTCACCCCCATGCAGTTCACTGCGCAGGGCGGCCAGCAGCTGCTGGACTTCCAGGTCTTCGGTTTCAGTGATCAGTTCCTGCAGCAGGCCGGACATGACATCGGCATCACGCTGTGCTGCAAGCAGGCGGGCCAGTTCCTTGACGGCCTGGCGCAGCTGTTCGGTTTCCTGGCGCGGGCCTTCCAGCTGCCGCAGCAGCTGCAGCCTGGCCCGCAACTGCTTCGTTCCCTTGCGGATATTGTGCACGCTTTGTTCATCAAGCGTGGGTTTGAGATTCAGTGTGCCAAACGGCTTGTTGTCGGAATCCATGTTATCGGTACCGTTTGTTACAGGGATTTAACGATCTGTTCTATCCACAGCGCCAGCATGAACACGATGCCCACCCAGTAAGCGTTCATCCTGTGGAATACATTGTTGTAGGTCAGGTGGATCCAGGCATGGGCGCAACGACTGATGACGAAGCCCCAGCCCAGCAGCAGAGTATAGATGCTGACCTGGTCGAGGGCGAGTGCCGCCACGCTTGCGGTGTAGAAGAGCACGGGCACTTCGAACTGGTTGTTGAAACAGCGCGTGGTGATGACGACACGTTCTGGAACCGTGCTGCCTTCCCGCGTCTGCATGTTGCGGAAATAGCGGACATCCAGCTTGCCCGATTTAACGCTGGCAACACGGCTGCGCAGGGCGATGATGCCTACAACCAGTGTCAGCAGTACCATGGCGAAGAGCGGGTAGAGCATGTGTCCAGTCCTTGTGGCCGGTGTCGGCACACCTGTTGGTCGCCGCATTATCCCTGATTTCCCAACGGCAGTGGAGATTCTGCTCAACCACGGTCGAGGTCGTCGATCGTGATTTCATTTCAGAAATGATTCAAGAATGATTCAATTTGTTTGAAGATTTGAGAGCCGGGTC
>JALRBG010000337.1 GCA_023257855.1 Pseudomonadales bacterium
AACCTTTCCGATGCCCAGGCAAACACCATCGCCACGTACCTGGCGGACAATTTCCCGGCGGATGAAAGCCGCCGCCCGACACTCGTTCCCGGCGATACCCAGGTCACATTCCGCGAATGGATCGTTCCCACCTTGGGGCAGCGGTCCCGCGATCCGGTTGAAGCACCTGACGGTTCCATCTGGTGGACCGGCATGTGGGCCAGCCTGGTGGGAAAGCTGGATCCGGAGACCGGTGACATGCAGGAATACCGGTTGCCGCTGGCGGCAAGACCGCACAGTATCGTCCCCGATGCCCAGGGTAATATCTGGTACACCGGTAACAGCAACGCCACCATTGGCAGGCTGGATCCCGCTACCGGGCTGATCATCCAGTATGAAACCGAGGCCAGGGACCCGCATTCCGCCGCTTTCCATCCCAATGGCAACCTGTACTTCACGGCCCAGGGTGCCAGCATGCTCGGCCGCCTGGACCCGGAGACCGGCGAGCTGACCGAGGTGCCTTCGGAACCCAGGCCTTACGGCATCCAGGTTGCGGCCAACGGTACGGTCTGGGTGGCCTTCAATGGCGCCAACAAGATCGGTGCGCTGGATCCGGAAACCATGAACATACGCTACTACGATGTTCCCAATGAAGCGTCACGGGTACGCAGGCTTGGCCTCGACAGCAGGGGCATGGTCTGGTTCGTCAATTCCACGCAGGGCAAGATCGGTAGGCTGAATCCGGCCAACGGTGATATCCGGCAGTGGGATTCACCCAGCGGGCCGACCTCCCATCCCTATGCGTTGGCGGTCATCGATGACAAGGTGTGGTACAACGAATCCGGCATGCGTCCTGACGCCCTGGTCCGCTTCGACCCTGAAGACGAGTCCTTCCAGAGCTGGGCCATTCCTTCCGGTGTTGGTATCGTCAGGAACATGTGGGTGACGAAAGACGGCAACCTGCTTATCCACCAGAGCAGTTCCAACCGGATAGGTCTGGTGGAGATCGATAGGTGAATTAACAGAACGATAAACGCCGGCTTATGCCGGCGTTCTTGTGTATGTGAGGGTATCACTGACCAAGCGCGGCCGAATACTCATCGATCAATTCACTAAATTGCTGGGCAAGGGGATGATTGGGATTGAGCTCGATTGTCCGGACCATATAAGTGATTGCATTCGCGTAATCGCCTGTGTTGAAGTAGAAAACCGCCTGGTTGGCGATCATTGGAATAAATTCGCCGTGGTATTCAAGGAACTTGTCATAAAAATGAGTGACCATTCCATAATCCTGCAAATTGATAGCCATGGTATGCAGCATATTGTAGGTGTTAGAGTTTTTACTGAGTGAAGATTCCGGATTTGATTTGAGGGATTCATATAGGATGCGCAAACCTTCGATGTCGCCTTTCTGCTGCATTATCTCCATCAGGTAGAACTCACCTAGGTACGTGTCTGATGGTCCGGTCTCTACCAAACGATTAGCCCAGAACTCTGCTTCCGTAATATTGCCGAGATTTAAATAGGTTTCGGTAGCAAGCACGCTGTTTGCTGTGGAGTAGGGCCAGTAATCTAACATGTGCTTCACGACATTCAGCCGCATTACATTCATGTTGGTATTGCGCAGGGCATCGGCAACACTGCGTGAACCCGTGATGTAGGCCTGGTTGTAAATAGGATTGATGGGCTGCCAGGGTTGGTTGTCGCGGCCGGACGTCAGCCTGTTCAGCATATGGATATCCCGGAACCATAGAGCGTCATTGACTGTGATGAACACAAACAGAGCTGCAGAAATCGCCAGGGCCGCCTTGTTGAAGACGGGTTTGAAGCTCAGTTCCCAGGTGTTGTGCTCGATGTCTTCGGAGCCCCTGACAAGCAGCGAGATAAAAAATGGCATGATGACCAGCGGCACCGGCAGCTCGTAAGGGAAACTCAGCTGGGCATTGAGCATGCTGCCGGTAACGGCAATGGTGAGCAGGGCAAAGAGAATGCGCCGCTGGCCTTCACTGTGCAAAATCAGTTTGTACAGCAGTATGCACATGCTGACGATGATGCCGAGCAGCAGCAGCAGGCCGAAGGCACCCAGTTCCACTACCAGCTCGAGTACATCGTTATGGACACGCTGTACGCCCATCGTCCGGAACACCTGGTATTCAACACTGTTCACATTGTGGAAGAAGCTTCCCAGTCCTGTACCGATCACCGGATTATCCTTGACCATCTCCCAGGCGGCGCTCCAGATCAGATATCTCTCTCCACCGGACTGGTCCGCTGTAGAAGCAATTGCCGTTGAAATGGATGAAATTTCATAAATGGCGATTTCCCAGAACGGCTCGAAACCGTTCTGGTTGAAATTGATCACGATTAGAAACAATGCCAGGGCCGCTGCCCCGGCCTGGGTCTTCTGCAGGTTCCAGGAACACCATTCGCGGCGTTTTTTGTCCAGTACCAGGAATGTCAGGATCAGGCCGGCCTCCAGGCCGCAGGCAAGCCATACTGCACGGGTGCGAGTGAAGAACATGTAGGTCAACAGGACAGAGATGGACAGCGCATAGAACCAGGCCTGTTTCGTCGTGAGTTCCTTCTTGAACAGGAAATACAGCGGCAATCCCACGGTGAATACCATGACCTGGCCGGCCATGTTGCCGTTGCCGAACGTGGAGGAGGGAAACGCCGTTTGCGGTACCACATCTAACCCAAACAAGTACTGCCCTATACCGATGGCTGCAACTATCAATCCGCCAACAATTGCCAGGTTGACTATGGTGTCGAGGTTTTTCTCATTCTGTGTGATCCGCAAACCGAGTAGGAACATGACAAAGCCGGCAAACCACTTATTCCACTTGTACACCCAGAAATGGGGATTGGCCGCCCATAACAGGGATAACGTGCCGGCGATGAAAAGCAGCAGGAAGGCAACGCGGACCGGGGAAAAAGTC
>JALRBG010000340.1 GCA_023257855.1 Pseudomonadales bacterium
ATCAGGACATGTTCCTGCAGGAGGAAGTCGAGAATGAACTGCTCGTCGTCCAGGATGTTGCATTTCTTGGGGTTCAGCCTGGGGAACAGATAGATTGCACCTTTTGGCAGGACACAGCTAACGCCGGGAATGTCGTTGAGCATTTTCCATGCGGCATCACGCTGGTCACAGAGGCGGCCGCCGGGAATGATGAGTTCGTTGATGCTCTGGTAACCACCGAGCGCAGTCTGGATAGCCTGCTGCGCCGGGACGTTTGAACACAGGCGCATGTTCGACAGGATTTCGAGGCCTTCGATGTAGTCTCTGGCGCGATCCTTGGCACCGCTGAGGAACAGCCAGCCGGAGCGGAATCCCGCCAGGCGATAGGATTTCGACAGACCGTTGAAAGTCACGGTCAGGATGTCCTCTGACAAGGACGCGAGCGGGATGTGTTTAGCGCCGTCATAAAGGATCTTGTCGTAAATTTCATCGGCGAACAGGATCAGGTCGTTTTCCCTTGCCAGCTTGACGATGCCTTCCAGCAGCTCGCGGGAATAGACCGCACCTGTGGGATTGTTTGGGTTGATGACCACGATGCCCTTTGTGCGGCTCGTAATCTTGCTGCGCATGTCTTCCAGATCGGGATACCAGTCGGCAGTTTCATCGCAAATATAGTGCACGGCCTTGCCACCGCTGAGCGTGACTGCGGCCGTCCACAGGGGATAATCCGGCGCGGGGATCAGGATTTCATCGCCGTCATTCAGCAGTGCCTGCATGGCCATGACGATCAGTTCGCTGACCCCATTGCCCAGGTAGATATCCTCGATGTCCACACCGCTGATCTGGAGGCGCTGGGTCTCATGCATGACCGCCTTGCGTGCGGAGAACAGGCCCTTGGAGTCGGAATACGCCTGCGATTCCGGCAGGTTCAGGATGACATCGCGGAGGATCTCGTCTGGGGCCTCGAAGCCGAAAGCCCCGGGGTTGCCGATATTGAGCTTGGTGATCCGGTGCCCTTCCTCTTCCATGCGCCGGGCTTCCTGCATGGCAGGCCCCCGAATTTCGTAGCAAACGTGACGCAGCTTTTCGCTCTGGTAGATGGATTTCATGGTCGGCTTTCCGGCATCAAGCCGGACGATTTTCCGGCGGGATATGGTATAGTGCACCCGTTCAAGCAGGGCAGCGCATTTTACTGAATCAGTTCCCGGAAATACAGTTATGTCAAAGATCAACAAGAGCGAAGACGAGTGGAAGAAAATCCTGACGGATGAGGAGTATCACATCTGTCGCGAGAAAGGCACCGAATGTGCGTTTACCGGCGAATACTGGCAGGTAACGGACGAGAAGGGCACCTATGCATGCCGTGCCTGTGGCGAACCCCTGTTTACCTCCGAGACCAAATACGATTCAGGTTCGGGCTGGCCGAGCTTTTACATGCCTGCCAACGAGGAAGGCATCAGGGAAATCCAGGATAACAGCCTGGGTATGAAAAGAACGGAAGTGGCATGCAGCAAGTGTGAGTCCCACCTGGGCCATGTGTTCAACGACGGCCCCGAACCTACCGGTCTTCGTTACTGCATCAACTCTGCAGCATTGAAGTTCGTCAAGAAAGACTGAGCGCCCTAACTGCCGGTGCTAGTTGCCTGAAGCATCCCCCGAAGACTAATTCGAACTGAACCCCGGCTTGCCCTGCCGGGTTGTTCTCAGAACTGGTACCGCAGACCGGTCTGGTATTTCACCCTGTCGTAGGCGTAAAGATCGATGTTGCTGTCGTTGTCAGTGTAAGTGACATCGGTGGTGATATTGATATTGCGAGCGAATTGCCAGATCCAGCCAAGCGACGTTGAGAACGTGTCGTCTTCACGGTCGACATTGAATATCGGTGCCGTGCCCTTGTTTTCACTCTTGTGGAAGGAAATGCGGAAATAGG
>JALRBG010000012.1 GCA_023257855.1 Pseudomonadales bacterium
TGTAGCGCTTGCCCTTGCAGATGTCGCATATGACATATACATCGGGCAGGAAATGCATCTCCACTTTCACCAGGCCGTCGCCCTGGCAGGCCTCGCAGCGGCCGCCTTTCACATTGAAGGAGAAGCGCCCGGGCTTGTAGCCGCGCGAACGCGATTCCTGTGTCGCCGCGAACAGTTCGCGCACCGGCGTGAAGATGCCGGTATAGGTGGCCGGATTCGAGCGCGGCGTGCGGCCGATGGGGCTCTGGTCGATATCCACCACCTTGTCCAGGTGATTGAGGCCCTCGAGCTTGTCATGTTTTGCCGCATCCAGCGTGGTGGCCTTGTTGAGGATGGTAGCCGCCAGCGGGTAGAGCGTGTTGTTGATGAGGGTGGACTTGCCTGAACCGGATACGCCGGTGATGCAGGTCATCAGGCCGACGGGAATTTCCAGCTTCACCTTTTTCAGGTTGTTGCCTTCGCACCCGGACAGCACCAGTTGCTTCTTCGGGTTGTTCTTGATGCGTTTGGCCGGGATGTCGATCTTTTCCTTGCCGCCCAGGTACTTGCCGGTCAGGGAATTCTTGTTCTTGATGATTTCGGCCACCGTGCCCTGGGCCACCACCTGGCCGCCGTGCACGCCGGCGCCGGGACCGATGTCGATGACGTGGTCGGCGCGGGTGATGGCTTCCTCGTCATGCTCGACCACGATCACGGTGTTGCCGATGTCGCGCAGGTGCATGAGGGTTTTCAACAGGCGCTCATTGTCGCGCTGGTGCAGGCCGATGGAGGGCTCGTCGAGAATGTACATCACGCCCACCAGCCCGGCGCCGATCTGGCTGGCCAGGCGGATGCGCTGGGCCTCGCCGCCGGAAAGGGTCTCGGCGCTGCGGTTCAGGGTCAGGTAGTTCAGCCCGACATCGATGAGGAAGCGCAGGCGGTCCTGGATTTCCTTCAGGATCTTCTCGGCGATGTCCTTCTTCTTGCCCTTGAATGTCAGGCTGCCGAAATAGTCGCCGGCGCCGGCGATGGTCATGGCGGTGATCTCGGGCAGCGTGTGCTTGTCCACGAAGACGTGGCGGGCGTCGCGGCGCAGGCGGGCGCCGCTGCAGTCCGGGCAGTTCTGGGAGGACAGGTATTTCGCCAGGTCCTCGCGCACCATCTGCGACTCGGTTTCCCGGTAGCGGCGCTCCATGTTGGGCAGGATGCCTTCGAAGGGATGGCTGCGGTTGAAGTTGTCGCCGCGCTCGTTGACGAAGGTGAAGTTGATCTTGTCCGTGCCGCTGCCGTGCAGGATCACCTGCTGGTGCTGTTTCGACAGCTTGCCCCAGGGAGTGTCCACCTTGAATTTGTAATGCTTGGACAGGGATTTCAGCAGCTGGAAATAATAGATGTTGCGGCGATCCCAGCCGCGAATGGCGCCTTCGGCCAGCGACAGGCTGTCGTCTACGATGATGCGCTTTTCGTCGAAGAACTGTTTCAGGCCCAGGCCGTCGCAGCTCTCGCAGGCACCGGCGGGATTGTTGAACGAGAACAGCCGCGGCTCGAGTTCCGGGATACTGTGGCCGCACACCGGGCAGGCGAACAGCGAGGAAAACACCATGTCTTCGCGCGCATCTTTTTTTCCAGCGTCTTTATCAGAGTCATCCATGAAGCTAGCGATGGCGATGCCGTTGGCGATCTGCAGGGCGGTTTCGAAGGATTCCGCCAGGCGCTGGCTGATATCGGGGCGCACCTTGAAGCGGTCGATGACGGCCTCGATGGTGTGCTTCTTGTTCTTTTCCAGCGTCGGCGGGTAGTCGAGCTCGGTGACGATGCCGTTGACGCGGGCGCGGATGAAGCCGGACGTCTTCAGTTCGTTGAAGACATGCAGGTGCTCGCCCTTGCGCTCGCGCACGATCGGCGCCAGCAGCATGATGCGGGTGCCTTCTGGCAGGGCCAGGACCTGGTCCACCATCTGGGAGACCGTCTGGGCCTCCAGCTTCTTGTGGTGGTCCGGGCAGTAGGGGTCGCCGACGCGGGCGAACAGCAGGCGCAGGTAGTCGTAGATCTCTGTTATGGTGCCTACCGTGGAGCGCGGATTGTGCGAGGTGGATTTCTGTTCGATGGAAATCGCCGGTGACAGGCCCGAGATCTGGTCCATGTCCGGCTTGTCCATCATGGACAGGAACTGGCGCGCGTAGGTGGACAGTGATTCCACATAGCGGCGCTGGCCTTCGGCATAGAGCGTATCGAAGGCCAGGGACGACTTGCCGGATCCCGAAATACCGGTGATCACCACCAGCTTGTC
>JALRBG010000035.1 GCA_023257855.1 Pseudomonadales bacterium
CTGCTCCCATCGACACGACGCACCCGGCGCCACTGCTACTTGCTGCACTCACCTATCTTGGCCAGGATCCCGATCCGGCCCTGTCCGGCGCCGCCCCCGCGGATATCCTCGCCTGGGCAATCCGCCACTGGGACCCTTCGCGCCTGGCCGGCGTCACCGTGCTGCCTGAAACCCGGCCGGCCTGATCCTCCCTACTGTCACGTTTGGCAGCAGCACAGCCAAAAAACCCTACGACGGCCATGCTGCGCTGCAATAATGGCATTGGCGGCACCGGCACGGTCAAATTTCCTGAAAAATGTGTAGAAAAGAAACAATATTATTTGTTACTTTTGGCGGATACATCGGTTTCCTGCCCAAGCGCAGGCACCCGGATCCGGCCACAGGCCTCACAATGCCCCTGATACAGCATGCAGCACATCCTGGTAGTTGAAGACGACAAGGAGCTCCGCAAGGCCCTGCGCCGCCTGCTGGAGCGACACGGCTTTGAAGTGACCGAATCCGCTTCAGTGGAGGACACGGCTGGTCTCGATCTCGACAAGTTCACGGTGATCATCGCGGACCTGCGGCTCCCCGGCGACCCCGGCACCACCCTGCTTCGGCGCACCATCACCCCGATGCTGATCCTGACCAGCTATGCCAGCCTGCGTAATTCGATCGACTCGCAGCAGATAGGCGCCATCAACTACCTGTCTATCCCACTGGATCCCGAGGAAATTCTCACCGCCATCAACCGTCTCCTGGACGGCAACGCCAAGGAGAAAAACCGGGAGGATGCTGATGCCCGCGCCAGTGATGAACCCGTCAGGGGTATGGTCGGCCATTGCCCTGGCATGCGCGAACTGTTCCGCCGTATTCGCAAGATAGCGCTGACCAATTCTTCGGTACTGATACAGGGAGAATCCGGCACGGGCAAGGAACTGGTCGCCAGAGCCCTGCATGAAGCGAGCACCCGCAAGGATGCCAACCTGGTCTCCGTCAACTGCGCCGCCATACCGGAAAACCTCATCGAGTCCGAATTGTTCGGCCACGAAAAGGGCACCTTTCCCGGGGCCAATGCCACCCGCACCGGACTGGTGGAGTCCGCCAACAATGGCACCCTTTTTCTCGATGAAATCGGCGAATTGCCGCTAGATGCACAGGCCCGGCTGCTGCGCGTTTTAGAAGAGCACGAGATACGTAAAGTCGGTTCGGTGCAATCCCAGAAGGTGGATATCCGCCTGGTGGCGGCCACAGCCCGCGACCTGAAGCAGCTGGTCAGTGAAGGCCGCTTTCGGGAAGACCTTTTCTACAGGATCAACGTCATGCCCCTGCAGATACCGCCGCTTCGCGAGCGCGGCTCCGACATCCTGGAACTGGCGGACAGGAAACTGGAGATATGCTGCAACCGGCTTGACCTGCCCCTGAAAAAATTCAGTGCCGACGCCATCCAGGCCATTTCCACCTACCCCTGGCCTGGTAATGTGCGCGAACTGGAGAATGCCATCGAGCGTGCCGTCATCATGACAGAGGGTGAGGATATCCCCATGGACATGCTGGGGCTGGACGTGGAACTGGTGAAAATCGATTCAATGCCGACCCAGGTGCAGACCCCGGCGCCTGAACAGGTTCCGGAAAACAGCCAGGACAAGGATCTTTCACTGAAGGATTATTTCCAGCGCTTCGTTCTCGAACACCAGGACCAGATGAATGAGACTGAGCTCGCCAAGAAACTCGGCATCAGTCGCAAGTGCCTGTGGGAGCGTCGCCAGCGCTTCAATATTCCCCGCAAGAAGAAACAGCGCTGAACCGCCGCTCACCATGACCTGCCTGGCTGGCATAAGCGAACACATCAGCCAATCCGTTACCGTTTTTCGCACTCCGGGTTACATTTTCTAACAGCAGTGCCCCCATTCTGTTATCGACACCCGGTACAAACAGCATGTGCAATCTGCCTGAATCATCAATTGTTAAAAAATTGTAAAAATTCTTTGAAAACAACCCGGGATGTGACTTATATTTTTTCCGGCACCTGCATCCAACAATGATAACAGCAGGGCTTCTTGACTTGAGTGAACAGTCTTTGGCTGTTGCTCCGGAACAAAAAGAACTGGCAAACAGCAGCGATCCGGGGGATAAACTGTAGGGTCAATAAATTTAAGGTAAGGGCGATTCCCTTTTCCAACAGCCAGATAGGCTGTCTTGCTGCAGACACGGAAGCTGCACTAATTACAAAAATAATAAAGAAACGCCTCATTGACAGGGGAAGTGCCAGGCACTTCCCCTGTTTTATATCTGGAGCTTTATATCTACAGCTTTATATAGACTTCCCAACCCTTCCAGACAATTACCCGACCACCGCCTATCCGTGTAAAATGGCCGCTTCGCCAGAAGAGTCAGAATTTTGAGCCAAAAACCCACGTCCACACCCGATCATCCGGCATCCCCCGGCCAGGCTCCGTTGTTGTCCCCCATCATTCTCAACCGCGACCAGCACTGCATTTCCCGCAAACATATCAGCCCGGGCTGCCTGCGCGTACTCTACACGCTCAATGATGCCGGGTATAAAGCTTTCATTGTCGGTGGCGCCGTCAGGGACCTGTTGCTGGGCAAACAACCCAAGGATTTCGATGTGGCCACGGATGCCACGCCGGAGCAGGTCAAGGCCGAATTCCGCAATGCACGCATCATCGGCCGCCGTTTTCGTATTGTGCACGTGACCATGGGCCGCGAAATCATCGAGGTCTCGACATTTCGGGCCAGCAACACCGGCAGCGTGGAAATCCAGGGCGAACGTCTTGCCCGCAGCGTGAAGCACATCGATTCAGCCCATTCCCAGAGCGGCATGATACTCAGGGACAACGTCTATGGTACCCTCGAAGAAGATGTCGTGCGCCGCGACTTCACGGTCAACGCGCTTTACTACACCGTAAAGAATTTCCAGGTGCATGATTATGTCCATGGCAAAACCGACCTGGACAACCGCTGCCTGCGCATGATCGGCAATCCGGAGCAGCGCTACCGCGAGGATCCCGTGCGCATACTGCGTGCCGTCCGCCTTTCGGCAAAACTCGGCTTTGACATTGCCCCCGAGACGGAAGCGCCCATACGACCGCTTGCACACATGCTGGAGTCCATCCCGTCCGCCCGTCTTTTCGATGAAGTATTGAAGCTGTTTTTCACCGGCAATTCCCTGGATAGTTATGACCTCCTGTGCCGGCACGACGTGTTCAGGTACCTGTTCCCGTCTACTGCCAAGGCCATGCAGGAGGATGAGAACGGCCTGATGGAGAAAATACTGGGTTTGGCATTTGCCAGCACCGACCAGCGCATCCATGACATGAAGAGTGTCACACCGGCATTCCTGCTCGCCGCCATCCTGTGGCCGGCCCTCGACAGGCTTTACAGGGTGAACCTGGCCGCGAATATACCCCCTATGGTCGCCATGCACCACGCAGCCCAGGATGTGGTCAGTGAACAGGTGAGCCGCATATCGATACCCAAGCGGTTCAGCATCCCGATGCGGGAGATCTGGGAATTCCAGTTGCGCCTGCCACGCCGTAAACGTGCCAATGTGCTGATGAACCAGAAGCGCTTCAGGGCCGCTTACGATTTCGTACTGTTGCGCGAACAGGCCGGTGAGGACCTGGAAGGACTCGGTGCGTGGTGGACGGAGTTCCAGGCTGCCGATAAAACCCAGCGTGACCAGATGCTGTCCCCCAACCGGGGTGGTCGCCATCATTCAAAATCCGGCAAACGCAGAGTAAAATCTTCACGAAACAACAGGAGCGCAGGATAAGGGCAGGCCTGGCCAGCCGGTCCGTTGCATCCCGACTCCACCATACAGCGGCAAGCCAGTGGCACAAGACATCAACAAATCCTCCTCCATACCGCGGTATATTGCTGTTGAAGGCCCTATAGGTGTTGGCAAGACCAGCCTCGCCAAGCGTCTGGCCAAGAGCTTCAATTACGAGATCCTGCTCGAGAAGAGCGAGGACAATCCCTTCCTCGAACGCTTTTACCGTGACCCACGCCAGATGGCCCTGGCGACGCAGTTGTTCTTCCTGTTCCAGCGCGCCCAGCAGATCCAGGACCTGCGCCAGGACGACATGTTCGAGCCGGTTCGCGTTGCCGACTTCCTGATGGAAAAAGATCGCCTGTTTGCCCGCCAGAACCTGGATACCGATGAATTCAAGCTGTACCAGAATGTCTATGAACACCTGACCATCGATGCCCCGCAGCCTGACCTTGTCATATACCTGCAGGCCCCCGTGGAAGTCCTGATCGAACGCATCCAGAAGCGCGGCATCCAGTCGGAACAGCTGATCGAAAAACGCTACCTGGAAAATCTCAGTAATGCATATACCGAGTTTTTTCACTACTATGACGACTCGACACTGCTGGTAGTGAACAGCGCCGAGATCGACCTGGTCAACAATGACGAGGACTATGACCAGTTGCTGGATTACATCCTTACGACCCGCAAGGGGAGCAGGAATTATTTCAACCCCAGGCCCACCCTACTCTAAAATATTGCCTGTCCTTGCGTTAATGGCTACTCCCGGAATAGATACATAAACCAGAAATCCATGAAAAAAATCACCGTCAACACGCTGCACAAGCTCAAGGCCGCCGGTGAGAAATTCGCCTGCCTGACGTGCTATGACGCGCTTTTTGCTGGACTGCTGGGAGACGCCGGCGTGGAGGTCATTTTGGTCGGTGATTCCCTGGGTATGGTTATCCAGGGCCATGACACCACCCTGCCCGTCACCATGGAAGATGTCATCTATCACATGGAGTGCGTCAAGCGCGGCAGCAAGGGCTCCCTGCTGATCGCCGACCTGCCGTTCATGTCCTATGCCTCCGAGGCCCAGACGCTGGAAAACGCCGCCCGCCTGATGCGTGCAGGCGCCCAGATGGTGAAGCTGGAGGGCGGCGCATGGATCGCCGAATCCACCCGCCTGCTCGCCGAACGCGGTATTCCCGTATGTTCGCACATGGGCCTGACACCGCAATCCGTCAATCGCATCGGCGGCTTCCTGGTCCAGGGTCGCGACCCGGACCAGGCCGATACGATGATCGAGGAAGCGCGCCTGCTCGAGGCTTCCGGCGCCAGCTGCCTCCTGCTGGAATCCGTCCCGGGCTCACTGGCAAAGGCAATCAGCAATGCCCTCACCATCCCGGTCATCGGCATTGGCGCCGGTGTCGACGTGGACGGCCAGATCATGGTGCAGCACGACCTGCTTGGTATCTCGCCCATCACGCCGAAATTCGTGAAGAACTTCCTCGCGGATTCAGCTAACGGGATCCCGGGCGCAATATCCGCTTACGTCAGGGCCGTCAAGGACGGCACTTTCCCCGGCCCCGAACACGCCTACG
>JALRBG010000162.1 GCA_023257855.1 Pseudomonadales bacterium
CCTCGTAGACAGGTTCCAGCGTGTCATAGATATCGAAATTGGTCAGGCAGGACATGGAGTGCTCGCTGATGCCCTTGTAGCCCACGCAGACTTTTACAGTCTCCAGTCCGTCAAGGACGTCGAGCTTGGTCAGGCAGATGCCGGACACGGAATTGATGCGAATTGACATCTTCAGGATGATGGCGTCGAACCAGCCGCAGCGGCGGTTGCGGCCGGTGGATGCGCCGAGTTCCTTGCCCACGCTGAACATGTGATGGCCGACCTCGTCGAACAACTCGGTGGGGAAGGGGCCGCTGCCGACGCGGGTCGTGTAGGCCTTGGTGATGCCCAGGACATAATCCAGGTACAGCGGGCCATAGCCGCTGCCGGTGGCGACACCGCCCGCCGTAGTGTTGCTGGAGGTGACGTAGGGATAGGTGCCGTGGTCGACATCGAGCAAGGCGCCCTGGGCGCCTTCAAACAGGATGTTTTCGCCGTTCTTGCGTGCCGTGTGGAGTACCTCGATGGTGTCGCATACCATGGGCCGAATGCGCTCTCCCATGGCCAGGCTTTCGGCAAGGGTCTTGTTGAAGTCGATGGCGTCGGCCTTGTGATAGTGGGTCAGGACGAAGTTGTGGTAATCGAGCACTTCCGCCAGTTTTTCCGCGAAATGCTTCTCATGCATGAGTTCGCCCAGGCGTATACCGCGACGGGCGACCTTGTCTTCGTAAGCCGGACCGATGCCCCGTCCCGTGGTACCGATCTTCTTGTCGCCCTTCTTCGATTCGCGCGCCTGGTCAAGGCCAATGTGGTAAGGCAGGATGAGCGGGCAGGCGGCGCTGATCTTCAGGCGGTCGGTGACAGGGCCGGTCTTTGCTTCCAGTTCGTCGATTTCCTTCAGCAGGGCTTCGGGGCTCAGCACCACGCCGTTGCCGATGATGCAGGTAACGTCTTCGCGCAGGATGCCGGAGGGCAGCAGGTGCAGGACGGTTTTTTCACCACCGATGACGAGGGTGTGACCGGCATTGTGACCGCCCTGGAAGCGCACTACGTTGGACGCCTTTTCCGTCAGCAGGTCGACTATCTTGCCTTTACCTTCGTCACCCCACTGGGTGCCGAGCACAACAACGCTTTTGCCCATCATTCAGCCTTAACTATTTATAGATGATTAAATTGATCTTCCTGATCAATTTAATCTACGTTCGTGAAACACTGACGCTAAAGTGTGATTTTGCTTGTGTTTCACTCTCTCCCGACGGCTTCCGCCGCATGCGGCACATCCATGTGCCGCAGGAGTCATCCGGCAACCAAGGTTGCCTCCCTAAGTTCTGTTACTAAATTGGTTTGACCTGCCAGGCCTTGCCGGACCTGACCAGTTCGAAATTGCAGCCCATGTCGGATGCGGACTCCGCCTGTCCGGGAAAGGCCCGCACCACCTGTTCGCCATCGCTGCGCAGGGCATTGATGGCATCCGCCAGTGCGGGATCGGTGTCGGCCGGTGCATAGATGCGCCTGGATTCCCCGGCGGGTCGATGGCCCTGGGCGAGCAGTATCTTCAGGTCGGCGTCGAAGCCGGTGGCGGCGCGGGCGCGGCCGAAGACTTCGCCGATGTCGTCATAGCGGCCGCCGTTGGCGATGGACTCGCCGTAACCGGCCACGTAGGCGGCGAACACGACGCCGGTGTGGTATTCATAGCCGCGCAGCTCGCCCAGGTCGAAATACAGGGACTGGCCCGGGAAGGCGACCTTGATGTCGGCGGCGATCTGGCGCAACTGCTCGATACTTTCTTTTACCTGTGCAGCTATCTTCGGCTGCTTGCTCTGGATCTCCTGTGCGGCCCGATCGAGTACGCTCTCGTCACCGTGCAGTGTCGACAGGCTCTTGATGTTCGCGATCAGCGTCTTGTCGGCGCCGCCCTCGGTCAGCACCTGCTCGATCTCGCCCGTGGACTTGCGCTGCAGGGCAGCAAACAGTTTCTGGGCCAGCTCCGCGGACAGGTTGGCTTCTCTGGTCAGGGCGCGGTAAATGCCGACGTGACCCAGTGCCAGCTGGACGTCACTGATACCGGCGGTATCCAGGGTCTTCAGCATCAGGCTGATGACCTCGATGTCACTTTCGATGCTGCTGTGGCCATAAAGCTCGGCGCCGATGGTCAGCGGGCTGCGCGAACCCAGCAGGCTTTTGGGCAGGGTGTGCAGGACGTTGTCTGCATAGCACAGGCGGGTCGGGACGTCGCGCTGCAGGACGTGGGAGTCGATGCGGGCGACCTGGGAGGTGATATCGGCGCGCACTCCCATGCCGCGACCGGTGAGCTGGTCGACGATCTTGAAGGTCTGCAGCTGCAGGTCGCTGCTCGGAACAATAAGCAGGGAGTCTAGGAATTCGATGAGCGGCGTCATGACCAGCTCGTATCCCCAGGTAGTGTAGAGGTCAAGCAGGTCCCTGCGCAGGGATTCCAATTGGCTTGCCTGGGGCGGCAGGATTTCATCTACGCCGTCCGGTAACAGCCAGCGGTTTGCCTTAGTCATTCAATTAACCAAATACAGCAGAATCAGGCCTGCAATCATGCTTCCAAGGCCCATCAGGCGCAGGGAGGCGTTATCAATGTCGGCCAGGGTGGCCACCAGCTGGCGCCAGCGGCCCGGATACAAAAACGGGATTATACCTTCAATTACCAGCATCAGGCTTAGCGCAATACCGATTTCTCGCCACATGCTGGTGCCTGTTACGCCTGCTTACTCGGCATCCGGCAGGCTCTTCGTCAGGTACCTGAAGAATGCGCTGTCCGGGCTGACAATCATGACATCACTACTGCTGTTAAAGGTGTCAATATAGGCATTCAGGCTTCGGGTAAATTCGTAGAATTCGGGGTCCTTGTTGAAGGCATTGGCATAGATCGCTGCCGCCTGGGCATCGCCTTCACCGCGAATATTTTCCGCATCCCGGTAGGCTTGCGCCTCGATCACGATTTGCTGGCGATCGGCGTCCGCTTCAATACCTTCCTGCATTTCGCGGCCGGTGGAGCGCAGTTCCTGGGCCTCTTCCTGGCGCTCGGTGTTCATGCGCAGGTAAACCGATTCACTGACATTCGGCGGCAGGTCGATCATTTTCACCCGGATATCCACAACCTCGATACCCAGCTCAGTCTGGGAAATGGCATTGAGGCTGGCGGTGAGATCCGTCATCAGCAGGTCCCTTTCTCCGGATACCACTTCGTGCACTGTACGCGTACCGAACTGGTTGCGCAGGCCGGTGTTGATGCGCTGTGCCAGCAGGTTGTTGGCGGAATTCTCGTCACCGGAAGTGGCGCGATAGTAATCCGCCGTATTGTAAATGCGCCACTTGGCGTAGGAATCCACTTCCAGGTAATTCTTTTCTGCGGTCAGGTAGCTCTGGGTCGGGGCGTCCAGGGTCTGGATGCGGCCATCGAATTTCCGCACGGTGTGCACACCCGGTATCTTTACATGCAGGCCGGGCGGAATATCGAAATTGGTGACTTCACCGAACGTGAGCAATACGGCGCGGTCGATCTGCCTGACAACGTACAAGCAGTTGTAGGCAATGATCAGCACCAGTGCGATGCCTACCAGTGAAAACAGGGTTGAATTTTTCATCGGCTATTTCCCCTTATCGGAGTGGCGCGGGTTGCTCCCGGACTCTGAAATTCCCGTGATGAATTGTTGGTGCCCTCAAAGGAGCCATTGACCTCGGGAATGCGCTGGCGATTGGTCTGAATGATCTGGTCCAGCGGCAGCACCATCATGTTATTGCCGTTGCCATCGACGTCGATCATCACCTTGGAGACGGTGCTCATGACCTGCTGAAGGGCATCGATATAGAGTCTTTCGCGGGTCACTTCCGGTGCCTTCTGGTATTCCACAAGCAGTTGCTCGAAGCGCTGCGCTTCACCCTCGGCTCGCGCGATCACGCGTTCCTTGTAAGCATTGGCTTCCTCGATCTGGCGCAGGGCAAAGCCGCGGGATTCGGGCACAACACGGTTGGAGTAGGCCCTGGCCTGGTTCTGGAAAGACTGGTTGTCCTCCCTGGCCTTGATCACGTCATCAAAGGCATCCCTGACCTGTTGCGGCGGCAGGGACTGTTCAATATTGACCTGGCGCACGGTAATGCCGGTGCCGTACAGGTCCATGTAGTTCTGCAAACGGATCATGGTGTCCTGGGCGATCTGGTCACGGCCGGTGGTGATGGCGTTGTCCATGGTGGAGGAACCCACCACGTGACGGATGGCTGATTCGGCAGCGTGCTGCAGGGAAATTTCCGGGTCTTCCACTTCCAGGTAATACTTGCGTGCATCGGTGATCACGTACTGAACGGTCATGGTGATGTCGATGATGTTGTCATCCTCGGTCAGCATGGTATCGCTGAAATCGCGGTCATATACACGGGTGACGTTGATCAGGGTGACTTCGTCTACCAGTGGCGGATTCCAGTGCAGTCCCGGCAGGACCACCGCATCCTGAGCAACACCGAAGCGCAGCACCACGCCACGTTCCTGTTCGTCCACGGTATAGAAGCCGGCGCCGATCCAGATGATGGCCAGGATCACGAGCACGCCGACGACGAGACCGCCGGATATGGCTTCGCCGCCACCGTCACCGCCGCTGCTACCGCCGCGCCCACCGCCGAATAAACCCGACAGTTTGCGGATGTAGGAGTTTACAAGTTCCTCCAGGTCGGGCGGACCCTGGTCCTTGCCGCCCGGACGGTTGCTCCAGGGGTCGTCCTTGCGGTCGTCGTTGTCCGGTTCATTCCAGGCCATCAAACTCTCCTGATTGCGGGATTTCCGAGATAAATTAAAAGTGGGATTATTCAAACGCGAGGTGGGATTTTAACGAAAATCGGGCCCCATTGACACAGCTTTCGACCCCTTCCGGATACTGCCGGAATGGCGCAAAGCCAGGGATTTCGGGCGGCTCAGGGCAATGCCGCTTTCTGGACGGGGGTGCCGGCGGCGGCAGGAACGGGGCGCTCGAGGTACGGGGCGGGATCCATACCTTCCTCTTTCAGCAGGCGAACGAAATCGTCCTTCGGCAGGCGCAGGGCGAGATGTATGGTGCCGCCTTCGTCCACGGTTTCGCTTTTCACCACGCCCTGGCCGTACAGGCGGGCACGCAGCCGGCCGTGGCGCGGCTCCAGGGTGAGTTGCGGCGTGATCAGGTCCTCACCGAGCAGGTCGGCGATGGCCTGGAACAGCTCCTCCATGCCGGCGCCGGTTTTTGCCGAGACCCAGACTCGCCACGGCTTGCCATGCTCATCCCGGTCGACCACCGGCTGCGCGTTGCCGAGCAGGTCGATCTTGTTATAGACGAGCAGGGTAGGGATGTCGCCGGCACCGATTTCATGCAGCACACTGTCCACCTGGTCTTTCAGCAGCTGGCGTTCGTCGTTGTTGCAGTCGACGACATGCAGCAGCAGGTTTGCTTCGATGGTTTCTTCAAGGGTGGCGCGGAAGGCGTCCACCAGCTGGTGGGGCAGGTGACGGATGAACCCGACCGTGTCGGCCAGGATGGCGTCGCCGAAATCCGGCAACTGGATCTTGCGCAGGGTGGAATCCAGGGTGGCAAAAAGCTGGTCGGCGACATAGATATTCGATTCGCTCATGCGGTTGAACAGCGAGGACTTGCCGGCGTTGGTATAGCCAACCAGGGAAACGGTGGGAATTTCTGCGCGCTTGCGGGCGCGGCGGCCCTGGTCACGCTGCTTGCGCACCTTCTCCAGTGACTTGTTGAT
>JALRBG010000206.1 GCA_023257855.1 Pseudomonadales bacterium
ATGATCAGCGGGCCGAAAATCACCACGGTGGTCACGTTGTCGAGCAGCAGCGACAGCACGGTGACCAGGGTACCCATCATGGCAAGCAGCAAAAACAGCCGCCCCTTGCTGAGATCGGCGATTCGGTAAGCCATCATCTGGAAGCCACCTGTGGGAATCATGATGGCGACAATCGTCATCATGGCGCCGAGCAGGAAGATCACGTTCCAGTCAATGGCTTCTATAGCCAGTTCAGGGTCGTAGAAACCGAAGTACTGGCCGGCAAGCACCATGGCACCTGCGCCACCCAGGGCAAACTTGGCACGATGAAAACCGTGCACGCCTTCAGTAAAGATGCCGATGAAGGTTATGACAAGAATGATGCCGGACACCATCATCGGGGTATCCATAACTAGCACTTCCATAGGGAATCCTTAGATTATTAACGTCTTGAAATAAAAGGTTTATTGGGCGTTTGAAGTTAGGGATTATATGCAGGGGGCCATGGCACTTCAAGAAATACCGGGCCGTATTCGGGCTAATTCTTCAGCCACAGACACCCGTTGTCAGCCTTCTCATCAATTTCCTGCAGACGTGCTTCGTGCGCTGCCATTTCCTCGGTGGTAGCTCGTATCACCTTCAGGGGCTTCCGGCGGCTTTCGAGTTTCTGCGCGGCCACTCCCCTGTCCTGCTGGACACTTTCTTCATAACCGAGCGAGAAACTGGACTGCCCGCCGGTCATCATCAGGTAGACGTCAGCCAGGATCTCCGCATCGAGCAGTGCCCCGTGGAGTTCCCGCTGGGTGTTGTCAACCATGTAGCGTTTGCACAATGCGTCAAGGTTGTTCTTCTGGCCCGGGTGTTTCTTGCGCGCCATGACCAGCGAGTCCAGAACGGAGCAGTATTCTGACATGGGCTTGTAGCCGCGCTTGAGAGCGGCCAGTTCATGGTCTAGGAAGCCGATATCGAAAGGCGCGTTGTGGATGATCAGTTCGGCACCGTCGACAAAGTCGATAAAGCTCTGGGCTACATCGGCAAACAGGGGCTTGTCAGCCAGGAATTCATTGGTGATACCGTGCACTTCCAGAGCCGCGGCTTCAATCTCCCGCTGCGGATTGATGTAGACGTGCAGGTGATTGCCGGTGAGGCGCCGGTTGAGCAGTTCGACACAGCCGATCTCGATAATCTTGTGACCCTGGGCAGGATCCAGCCCGGTGGTTTCGGTGTCCAGTACTATCTGTCGCATACGCTGAGGGCTCTCCTGCTAGAAACTGTCGAGTTCGTCGATACCACGGTTGGCCAGTTCATCGGCCAGCTCGTTTTCCGGGTGCCCGCTGTGCCCCTTCACCCAGTGCCAGTCGATGTCGAATTGCTGCACCAGGGCATCCAGCGCCTGCCACAGGTCGGCATTCATCACGGGCTTCTTGCTGGCCGTACGCCAGCCCTTGGCTTTCCAGCCCTGGATCCACTCCGTTATGCCCTGCAGGACATATTTCGAATCGGTGGTAATCCTGACCCGGCGCTTGTTGTGCTTCAGGCATTCCAGCGCGCGGATAACCGCGGTCAGTTCCATGCGGTTGTTGGTGGTTTCGGACTCGCCGCCATACAGCAGCTTTTCATTATTACCGTAACGCAAAACCGCACCCCAGCCGCCGGGACCGGGGTTGCCGCGACAGGCGCCATCCGTGTAAATCAAAACTTCATCAGCCATACCGGATCGGGACTCAAGGCTCCTCGTTGCTGGCTGCCTGCAGCTCTCGGGAAACCCGCGTGATGTTCTCTGCAATGGGCAGGCCGACATGGGCGCCGGCAAATTCGCGCCAGGATGTCTGGATGGGCGTCAGGGGCAGCACCTGCTTGCGGGCAGATATCATGTAGATGCCTCCGGTGGGCCAGTTCAGCCTGGCCGCCAGCTTGTCCAGCATCCCGGAATAGCGAATCACGCCCGGGGAGTTGATCGGCAGGGAGTAGGCACCGTAACGCACCTGTTCCACCTGGAAATCCAGCAGTTTCAGCCAGTCGGTGATGCGCAGCGTGCTGAGCAGCCTGCCCTGCCAGGGCACTTTCTTGCGGCCGGGCAGTCGGGTCCGTATACCCCAGCTGCTGATGGGATTGAAGCCGATAATGACGATATGACCGCCGGCGATGAGCACGCGCGACACTTCCCGCCACAGCTGGTGC
>JALRBG010000236.1 GCA_023257855.1 Pseudomonadales bacterium
GCATCGTATCGGGCGCGTGCTGGTAGGGATACTCCGCCGTCGTCACCCAGGGCAGCGAATCAAGCGGCAGGCGCAGGCCCATCGGAGAGTCGCCCGGCAGCAGGAACATGGTCTGCGGCCGGAAGAACCACGGGCCGGACCGCCAGCGCTTGTTATCGCCCGCCGTTTCGCGGGTCAGCGGCAGCGCATACCCCACCACCTTGTCGAGACCCTGCTCGAAAATGCGGGCGAGCCGCGCGCGCTCCTCGGGTTCCTTCAGATGCGACTGGAACGGATCGACATTCACCGGCAGGCGCCGCTCACGCCACATGTAGTACCAGAGATCCTCGAAGCCGGGAATGCGATAGCCCGGATCGAGTTGCAGCCGTTCGGCCAGCATGGCTGTGAAGATATCAGCGTCACTGACATTGGCCCACGCAGATTTATCGGCGACGACATCCTCATCGGCGGCCAACAGCGCGCGGTCGCGCCAGATCGGCTCACCATCCTTGCGCCAGTGACAGCTGAGCGCCCAGCGCGGCAGTTGTTCGCCGGGATACCATTTGCCCTGGCCGTAATGCAGCAGATGTCCGGGCGCGAAACGATCAGCCAGGCGGCGGATCAACTTGCCGGCCAATTCGCGTTTTTTCGGGCCGAGGGCCGCGGTGTTCCATTCCGCGCCATCCATGTCGTCGATGGAGACGAAGGTGGGTTCGCCACCCATGGTGAGCTGCACCTTGTCCGTGTGCAATTCCATGTCCACTTCCTTTCCCAGGGCATTGATCTCGCGCCACTGTCTTGGGGTATAGGGTTTGGTGACGCGTGGATCCTCATGAATGCGGGTGACCCTGTTGTAGAACTTGAACTCGACTTCACAGGTGCTGGTGGCACCGGTGATCGGTGCGGCACTGAACGGGTCGGGTGTGCATGCCAGGGGGATGTGGCCTTCACCCGCAAAGAGGCCGGAGGTTGCATCCAGGCCCAGCCAGCCGGCGCCGGGGATGTAGACTTCGGTCCATGCATGCAGGTCGGTGAAGTCGGCTTCCGGACCGGAAGGGCCGTCCAGTGCCTTGACGTCGGCAGTTAGCTGGACAAGGTACCCGGATACGAAACGGGCGGCCAGGCCCAGGTGGCGCATGATCTGCACCATAAGCCATGCATAGTCGCGGCAGGAGCCCTGTTTCAGGGTCAGGGTTTCCTCGCAGGTCTGCACGCCGGGGTCCATGCGGATCAGGTAGCTCAGTTCCTGCTGTAGGCGTATGTTCAGGTCCACCAGGAAATTGATGGTAGGAGTTTTCGCATGGCTGACTTTTTCAATCCACTTCATCAGCAGCGGACCTTTCTCGGTGATCTGCAGGTAAGGTGCCAGGTCCTTCTTTAGTTGCTTGTCGTAACGGAAAGGAAACTTTTCGAATTTTTCGTCAAGGAAGAAATCGAAGGGATTGATCACCGTCATGTCGGCGATCACTTCGACGTCGAAAATCAGCTTGCGACTGCGCTCGGGAAATACCAGGCGGGCAAGGTGGTTGGAAAAAGGATCCTGCTGCCAGTTGATGAAATGGTTTTCCGGTGAAACTTTCAGTGAATAGGACTCAATCGGGGTCCGGCAATGCGGCGCCGGTCTTAGCCTGACGACATGGGGATGTATTTCGGTCAGGCGGTCGAAGCGGTATTCGGTGTGATGCTTGATAGCAATTTTGATTGCCATGAGTGTATAATTCCACGCACAGTGAATTTATGAAAATAAACTGGAAATCATACCACCCGGGTGACTTTTTTGACGAATTAATCAGTGCTCCGGGTAAACCACGGCCGGCCGCAAGGGCCCTTTGCCGTTATCTTGCTTCTCTCTCTCCGGAAGAACTTGATCTACGCAAGGCTTCCGTCATCGATGCCATCAAAACGATGGGTATCTCATTTACCGTATACAGTGATGCCGGCAACATTGATCGCGAATGGCCGTTCGACATCATTCCCCGCATCATCACTGCCAGCGAATGGTCAGTGACGAGCAGGGGGCTCGAGCAGCGCCTGCGTGCCCTGAACTGCTTCATCAATGACGTCTATAATGAAGGCAAGATCCTCAAGGACAAGGTGGTTCCCCGCGAGCTGATCACTGAATCAGGTAATTTCCGCAAGGAGTGCCAGGGTATCAAACCGCTGCACGGGGTCTGGGCCCATGTCTGCGGCACCGACCTGATACGCGGGGGCGATGGCCTGTTCTACGTACTGGAAGACAACTTGCGCGTACCGTCGGGTGTGTCCTACATGCTGGAGAACCGTACGGTGACCAAGCGTGTATTCCCCGAGCTGTTTGAAAACTACGACATACACCCGATCACCGAATATCCCGGGCAGCTCTTTGACACCCTGGCCGATATTTCACCGGAGCCGAAAGATTATCCTGAAGTGGTGGTGCTGACCCCTGGCATTTACAACTCGGCGTATTTCGAACATTCCTTCCTGGCACAGCGTATGGGTGCGGAACTGGTGCAGGGCAGCGACCTGGTGGTGGAAAACGATCACGTCTTCATGAAAACCATCAACGGTCTGTCGCCGGTTGATGTCATTTATCGCCGCATCGATGACCTGTTCCTGGATCCTGCCGTGTTCAATCCGGAATCGACTCTGGGCGTGAAAGGCCTGATGAAGGCATGGTTGAAGGGCAATGTCGGCCTGGCCAACGCACCGGGTGCCGGTGTTGCCGATGACAAGGTCATCTATACCTACGTACCGGCCATTATCAAATACTACCTGGATGAAGATCCGATCATTCCAAATGTGCCGAGCTTTGTCTGCAGCGACAAGGCACAGATGCAGCACGTCCTGACCAATCTGGACAAGCTGGTAGTCAAACCCGCCAACGAGTCGGGCGGCTACGGCATGCTGATGGGGCCCCAGGCGAGCATGAAGGAGCGCGAGGCCTTTGCGCGCAAGATCCGGGCGAACCCGCGCAACTACATGGCGCAGCCGCTGATTTCCCTGTCAACGGCGCCGATACTCGGCGACCGCAACGCGGAACCGCGGCATATCGACCTGCGGCCTTTCATCCTGCAGGGCTCCAAAACCTATATCACCGCCGGTGGCCTGACCCGTGTCGCTATGGTGAAAGGCTCCTACGTGGTGAACTCGTCCCAGGGCGGGGGAAGCAAGGATACCTGGATCGTCGAGGATTAAAGGATAAAAGATAAAGGATGAAGGATAAGAGCGGGCTGGTGGCTAGCATTGAACAGGAAAGTTTACCCCCTTTATCTTTTATCGATGGAAAGAATAGTTGAGAGTAACTGGTTAATCAGTATCTGATAATGTTATCGAGTGTCGCAGAACGCGTATATTGGCTAGGCCGCTACATGGAGCGTGTGGAGAATTCTGCGCGCCTGATGGATGTCTATTCCTCCATGCTTTTCGACATGCCTCGTGGTTCCCGATTCGGCTGGGATATCCTGCTCGATATCACGGGCCTGCGCGAGTCCTACGAAGAAAAGAACAGTACCTTGACGGAAACTGCCGTAATACGTTTCCTCTTGGCAGATGCCAACAACTCTTCCTCCATTTACAGCAGCCTCAAGATGCTGAGGGAAAATGCCCGTACGACACGCGAAGTCATCCCTTCCGAGGCCTGGGAACAAATAAACGAGCTTTACCTATTGGCCAAGGATTCCATAGCCTCCGGTATTGGTCGCAAATCCCGGCGTGAGCTGTTCATGGAAATGATTTCCGACTGCCAGCGCCTTGGTGGCCTGTTGTCAGGTTGCATGTCGCATAACATCGCTTACACCTTTATCCAGCTTGGCCGGATGCTGGAGCGTGCCGACATGACTACCCGTATCGTGGATGTGGGCTCGATTTCCCTGCTGCCGGCTTTTGCCAAATTCAGGAAGCAGGTTGGCGAACCGTTCGAAAACGTGGTGTGGATGAATATCCTGCGCAGCCTCAGCGGCTACCAGGCTTATAGGCAGAATGTGGCCAACCGCATTAACGGAGAAGGCGTCGTGCGCTTTATGCTACAGGACGACGAGTTTCCGCGTGCCGTGAATTACTGTCTGGATGCGATTAACCAGAACCTCGAGCAGCTGCCCAATCATGACGATGTCCAGATGGCCGTGGTGCGGGTTAAACGCATTACGTCGGAAGCCAACGTGTTTCACCTGTTGGAAAAGGGATTGCTGGAATTCATCGATGAACTGCAGATTTCCATCGGTGATATCCACGAGGAGCTGAGCCGGACATGGTTCGGGCCGGTTGTGAGGGCCCCGGCACCGCCCGAGGTTTCCATAGTGGTCGAAAAGGCCATTGCAAAATCGGAGCAGCAGGAAGAATCTGCCAGTAAGAAAGCTCCCGCGAAAAAAACCGTTACGAAGACGGCCAGGAAGAGAGCTCCCGCAAAAAAGCGCAAGGCTTAAAGTTTATACAAGGGATTGATTTCAGAAATTGTGGACTGGTGACGGTCCAGGTTTCGACTTTCAGCTAGACAGTCGGCTAGTAGATACCGGAATTACCTTCAGCAATCTTTTTCCAGTTTGCGGCCCAAGCCAGGGGCGGTAACTGATGGAAAGCGGATTTCAGGTAACTGTCCCAGCTCTTTTTCAACTCGCGCAGGTATTCATCATCCTCTTCGAAGCGATGATAGTTCTGCAGGCTGTAGCTATCCGTATGGTAAACCAGCATCTCGATTGGCGGGCCCACTGTCAGGTTACTGCGCATGGTTGAGTCCATCGAAACCAGTGCACATAAAGCTGCGGTTTCCAGCGGCGTATCGAGCTTGATGATCCTGTCGAGGATCGGTTTACCGTACTTGCTTTCGCCGATCTGGAGGTAGGGGGTATCTGCAGAACTGGTTATGTGGTTGCCCTCAGGATAGATCATGACTACCCGGTGGTGCGAGCCCATAATCTGTCCGCCCAGCAGGAAGCTGGCTTCATAACCATGGCCGGTTTTGCCATGTTTCTCCTGCATCATTCTGCTGACTTCACCCACATAGTCAGCGGCATCACCGATCGAACTGACTGTGTTCAGGCTGGTTTCGGCATTCTGACGCACATCCTTTTTCAGGTGGGCGAGAGTAGCCTGGGTGGTGGCGAGATTGCCGGCGGCCAGAATGACAAACTGACGGTCGACGCCCTTGTTGAAGGTAAACATCTTGCTGTAGGTGCTGACTTGGTCGACCCCGGCATTAGTGCGGGAGTCTGAACAAAATACAATTCCGGCATCTACAGAAATGGCGCAACAGTATGTCATATCTTGCTGATCTTAGTGGATTTTAATAATAATTTAGACGGAGAATTCAAGGCAGAATGATCGCCGCAGGACAAAGTATTCTACTAGAAAAGCCGGATTACACCAGTGGTATTTTGTGCGTTGCGGAAGGGCTCAACGGTTGTTCGCCAGCCGCCTTTGCAGGAACAGCAGGCGCTCTTTCAGGTGGTCCGGCAGTGGCTTGTTTTCTATGATTTCCCGGTCCGTAAGCCCTGCCAGTTCGTGCGGAAACACCAGCCATTTATCCGTCTCATAAAGGTAGAAGTCGGGTACGCGGTCGGTCTCGTTGTTGGCCGGTTTGAAATAGGGAGTGGCTACCTTGCACTCGGGCGGGCTGTCTTTGTAGAACTGGTTGAGTTCGCGTAATACGCTGTCGATGCTCAGGCCAGTGTCGAACACGTCATCGACCAGCAGCAGCTTGTCGTTGGACGTGAGGTGGCGTTCCAGGTATTCCAGTCCGTGCACCTTGACCGTGGTGCGCTGGCCGATACTGGTATATGACGAAGTGCGGATGGAAAAGTGGTCGCTGTTGATGCCTACGTAATCCATCACTTCCTGTACGGCGATGCCGACCGGCGTGCCGCCGCGCCAGATCCCAACGATAAGGTCAGGTCGAAATCCGCTGTCGATAATCCTGAACGCCAGCTCGATGGAATTCTCGAGAAGACGGTTGGCTGTGATGTATTGCTTGTCCATGGTGAGTTCTGGCCAGGTAAATCTTTTCCTGTATGATTGGCCCATTGTCGTAAAAAAAGAGTTGTGAGGATAGGGTGTGGACAGTTTCAATGCGTTTTTGCTGACACTGGATGGTTACCTGGGATCGTCGGCGTGGTTTCCGTTCGTGTTGCTGGGTGTGGGACTGTTCTTCACCATCTACCTGCGCTTTCCACAGTTCCGCTATTTCGGCCATGCCTGGACTGTCCTGCGCGGTAAATATGAAAAGCCGGATGATCCCGGTGACACTAGCCACTTCCAGGCATTAAGTACGGCACTTTCCGGCACCGTCGGAACCGGCAACATCGGCGGTGTCGGCCTGGCCATCTATATCGGCGGGCCTGCGGCCTTATTCTGGATGTGGATGACTGCCTTCCTGGGCATGGCCACCAAGTTCGTGGAAGTCACTCTTTCGCATGAATACCGTGTAAAGGCGGACAACGGCACCATGGCGGGCGGCCCCATGTACTACATGGAGCACGGCCTGAAAATGCACTGGCTGGCCATCTTCTTTGCCGTGGCGACCGTGATCTGCTCTTTCGGTACCGGCAACCTGCCGCAGATTAACAACATCGCCATCAGCGTGGAATCGAGTTTCGGCATCCGGCCAATCATCACGGGCGCCGTCCTGGCCACGCTGCTGTTCCTGGTCATCGTGGGTGGTATCAAGCGCATCGCCCGTGTGGCCGCCGCCATCGTACCGACCATGGGCACCCTGTACGTGATCGGCGCCCTGTCTGTCATCGTGATGAATTACCAGAACATCATTCCGTCCTTCATCAGCATCTTCAGCGATGTATTTACCGGGTCATCCGCTACCGGCGGCTTCCTGGGTGCCAGTTTTGCCTATGCCTTCAATCGGGGCGTGAACCGCGGCCTGTTTTCCAACGAGGCGGGGCAGGGGTCAGCACCGATCGCTCATGCTTCCGCCAGGGCCGATGAGCATGTATCGGAAGGCATGGTGTCTCTGCTTGAACCCTTCATTGACACCATCATCATCTGCACCATAACCGGGCTGGTTATCCTGTCGTCCGGCGTGTGGACGCAAAAGTTCGACAATGAATTCCAGACTGCCGACCTGGTCATCCTGGAAGGAACCTACAGTGAACAGGTCGAGGCGGATCGGGAGACTTTGTTCGATTACCTGGTGAACGGCAATGACAATGCGGTAACGCGCTTCAACGGCACGGTCGATGTCGTCAGTGGTTTGCCGGATCGTTCCGATTTCACGGTGCTGCATGCCCGCTCTATCGCGGAAGGAGTAGCCTATTTCCAGAACGGCGAACTCTACACAGGACCGGTCAGCATCACCAATGGTCTGCCCGACGATTCAACCATCACCCTGCGCGGCAAATCGCGAATCCATTCGGCAGCCCTCACCACCATGGCCTTCACCTATGGCATCGCCGGGCAGTATGGCCAGTACATCGTGTCCCTGTCGCTGGTCCTGTTTGCCTTCTCGACAGCGATCGCCTGGTCATACTATGGTGACCGCGCGATTATTTACCTCGTGGGGTTCAAGTACGTGCAGGTATACCGGATTGTTTACTGCATGGCTTTTTTCATCGCCGCTTTTACCGATACCACCATTGTCTGGAATTTCTCCGCCGTCGCCATTGTGGTGATGACGCTGCCCAACCTGTTCGGCATCATGATGATGCGAAAGAACATGAAGCAGCATGTAGACAATTACTGGAAGGACTACGATTAGTGTTTTGGTTGGGTAGGATGGATGAAACTCTCAGGATATATAACACACAAAGCCTAAAAACTCTGCGCCGGTAGCAGCTACTGCCCCCGCGATTGTTTGGTGCAGTTCCTACCGATGGCATCTGCGTGGCTGCATTGAGAATTTGTGTGTGCACATTTGCATGTGAGTCAGACCTGACCAACAGCAAGGAAAGCATTCTGGAATCCAGGAATATTCAACAACCTGCCCAGAGCGCCATCCGTTGCTGCTGATCAA
>JALRBG010000283.1 GCA_023257855.1 Pseudomonadales bacterium
GTTCACGGAAATCCTGCAGCCCCTGGAAAAATTCCGCGAGCAGATCAATGTCGTGACCGGCCTGGGCCTTCCCCTGGCTTATGGCCCCGGCGGCGCCACTGCCAACCATAACCGCTCCGCAGCCAGCTTCCTCAGCGGCGCCAAACCGCTGACTGGCGCCATGCCCGTGCTTGGCGTTACCGTTGACCAGATCATCGCCCAGCAGCTCAACCAGGACACACCGCTGCCTTCGCTCGAACTGACCATCGAGGAAGCCACTCTGAGCTGCGGTGAAGGCCTGAGCTGCGCTTACCGCAATACCATTTCCTGGCAGTCCGAATTATCGCCGCTGCCCATGCAGAACAACCCGCAGGTCGTCTTCGAACACCTGTTCGGCGATGGCGCCACACCGGAACAGCGCGATGCGCGTCGTGCGCAGTCACTGAGCCTGCTCGATGCCGTGTCAGACCAGCTCGCCAGCCTCGACCGCTCACTGCCAGCCAGCGACAAGGCCAGGCTTGAGCAATTCCTCACCGACATCCGGGAAATCGAACGCCGCATCGTCCAGGCCGGCGAAAAGGTCACCGATGCTATCGCCGTGCCTGACAAACCGAACGGCATTCCGGCGGACGTGGACGAACACATCAAGCTGATGTTCGACCTGCAGGTCCTCGCCTGGCAGACCGAAATTTCCCGCGTCTCCACCTTCCTGATGGCGAAGGAACTGAGTGGCGCCGTGTATCCGGCAAGCGGTGTCAGGGACGGCTTTCACACCCTGTCGCATCATTCCAATAACGAGGAGCAAAAGGCGCGCTTTGCCGTGCTTAACCGCTACCATGTCAGCCTGCTGGCCTATTTCATGGAAAAACTGCAGGAAATCCCCGATGGCGAGGGCACCCTGCTGGACAACTCCATGATCCTGTACGGCAGCGGCATGAGCGACGGCAACTCCCACAACCACGACCCCTTGCCCGTCATCCTGGCCGGGGGTGCCGGCGGCCGGCTGGAAGGCAACCGGCATATCGTGAACCCGGACAAGACGCCCATGTCGAACCTGCTGGTTTCCATGCTCAACACCATGGGCATCGAACTGGAAACTTTCGGCGACAGCACGGGTTTTGTCAGCATTTAATTCTTTGGCGCTTGCCTTGCATAGAAACCAGCAGGCAGTCCTCAACTAGAACCTTTTATTTACCCCTTTAATTTGCCATTGGGTTGCTAACTTCGAGTATCATCCGCCCTCACTACCAGATTCCGAAGTCCAGGAGGTTCCGTGAACATTCGTCAACTCTTCGTCATTTCTGCCGCCCTGCTGCCCGGTTTTGCCGCCGCCCAGGATGCCACCGCAGGCAAGGATTTCTTCGCCCAGCAATGCGCGCTGTGCCACAGTGCCGCCGAAGGCGATAACGGCGGTGCCCAGGGCCCGCTGCTGCACGGTGTATTCGGCCGCGCGGCAGCTGCCACCGGCTTCACCTATACCGACGCCATGCGCAATTCCGGCCTGACCTGGGATGCCGCAACACTCGACAGGTTCCTGGCCTCCCCCACCACCTTAGTGCCTGGCTCCTCCATGGTCATTCCGGTGGACAATGCCGGCACCCGCGCCAACGTGATCGCCTATTTCGAACAGCTGGCAAACGGCACCTTTGTGGACAACCGTCCTGCGCCTCGGGGCTTCGGCGGATTCGCAAATACCGAACCGCCATCCGGTGATCCCGACTGGATCAATGACCGCCCCGGACGTGTCCACAGGGTCGATCTGGACAGCCTGCCCGAGCCTTACCAGACATCTTCCGCCGTGAACTTCCCGTCCGTGGTGGCGCGCCCCGATGGTGCCAACCTCATGCTGCCCGACGGCTTCACTGCCGAGGTCTTCCTGGATGAGGGCCTGTCCGGCCCCCGCGCCATGGTGCTTGCCCCGAATGGCGACATTTTCCTGGCGGAAACCCAGAGCGGTCGTGTACGCGTGATTCGCCCGAATGCGCTGCGCAGTGCGCCGCAGACGATCGAGATTTTCGCCCAGGGCATGCTGCAGCCGCTGGGTATTGCCTTCTACCCGGCCGGCGACAACCCGGAATGGGTATACGTCGCTGAAACCAACCGCGTCATTCGCTACCCCTACCAGGTCGGCGACATGCTGGCCCGTGATGTGCCCGAGGTCATTGTGCCGCAGCTGAGCCCGGTAGGCGGTGGTCACTACACCCGTGACCTGGCTTTCTCTCCCGACGGCAAATACATGTACGTCTCCGTGGGCTCACAATCCAACGTGGCTGAAAACAACATGGACGAAAAATCCGCCGCGGAAATCGCCGCGTGGGAAGCGGAAAAAGGCCTCGGCGCCACCTGGGGCACCGAAGAAAACCGCGCCTCCGTAATGGTCTTTGAAGTCGGCAACGAAGCCGCCACCGGCAGGCTTTTCGCCAACGGCATCCGCAACTGCGTTGGCCTGACCATGCAGCCTCAAACCGGTTCCTTGTGGTGCTCGGTGAACGAGCGCGACCAGCTCGGCGACGACCTGGTGCCGGATTACTCCACCCGTGTCACCGACGGCAGCTTCTTCGGCTGGCCCTGGTACTACATGGGCGATAACGAAGACCCGCGCCATGCCGGCGCCCGTCCCGACCTGGTCGGCAAGATAACCAGGCCCGACGTGCCTTACACCGCGCATTCCGCCGCGGTCGACCTGGAATTCTATCCGTTGGCTCCTGCCGGCAACTCGGCCTTCCCGGCGGAATATGCCGGCGACGGTTTCGCCGTTCTGCACGGTTCCTGGAACCGCGCCCACCGCACCGGCCACAAGATCGTGCGCCTGCCCATGGAGGATGGCATTCCCACCGGTGAATACATCGACTTCCTGGTCGGCTTCATCGACGAGGAAGGCAACCCCTGGGGCCGCCCGGTTGCCACGCAGTTCATGGACGACGGCTCCATGCTGCTCAGCGATGACGGCGCCAATGTCATATACCGGATTTCCTTCTCCCGGTAATACCGTACCGATATTGGGTGAACCAGGACGGGGTGACATAGTTTTTTTAGATAGCTTTCATGAAGAAACCGAAGCCGCCACCCGTCGTCCTGGATCACCTGGAAGACCTCATCCAGACTTTCGAGTATTCCCTCGACATCGACGAGACCATCGCCCTCACGCTGCGCAAGCTCATGGAGCATATGCATTGCGAGGCGGCCTCGGTGTTCCTGAACGACGACACCGACGGGATGACCGGCTCTTACCGCCGACAAGCAAAATTCACAAAAAATCCTCTTTTTAAACTGCTTCAGCGGGCCTCACCCTTGGCAGGGCTGCAGGACTGTATGCTAGAATGCGCGCCCTGAATTGGCGGATGTTTGTGATTTCCAAATGTTTTTTCCAGTCCCTCACAAACACCGCATACTGACATCACCCACAAGAAATTGATTACATTTCCCGAGCATGGCCCAAGTATTAAGCCTTAAAGAATTACGCACCAGCAGCGTCCTCAAAGCCGAAATCAAGAAGCTGGAAGAGGAAAAACAGCAACTCCTGGACCAGATGGATCGCCAGAAGAAAATGGAGCAGAAGCTGCGTGACGACATCATCAGCCACAAGAAAGATTTCGAACACCTTGAAAAGCAGTTTGAACACTTTGCTGGTCTCGAAGCGGATTATGAGACCCTGCAACAGGAACTGCAGATGGAGCGCCTGGAAAAACTCATCAGCAACGATAAGCAGGACAACAAGTCCGACACCCAGCTGAAAAAACTCAAGGAAGACCTCGGCCAGGTCCAGGCCGAACTCAAGGAACTGAAACAGCTCGACCCGCAACGCCTGAAACGCCAGGTCACCGACCTAAAAAAGAAAAACCTCGACCAGGCCAAGGACAACAAGAACCTCAACACCGCCCTGGTGGCCGAGCGCAAGGAATCCCGGGAACTGACTGCCGCCAAGGAGCAGTTGGAGCAGGAACTAGACAGCATGCGTAAGGAAACCAACCAGTTCTGGGAATCCACGGACAGCCTGTGGGCCCTGTTCGAGACCGGCCTGGTGCTAAAGGGCGAGACCGCGGATGATGACAACCTCAACCGCATTCGCTGCCTGAACAGGCAAACTGGTGCCAGCGTGGTCAGCAGCGCTCTTGGCGACGACGACAAGGCCGTCTGGTTGGGCGACTTGGAGATACCTGAAATCGTCTCTGTAGAGGCCGGCAAGCGCCTGAAAAACATCGCCGCCGAAGCCGAAGAAGACGACGAGGATTTATAATCCGCCGAACGAGCATCCTATCGCATTTCCGGTAATAGCGGTTAAGCATATGGGACGAAGCCCGCCTGCGCCCCATCGATTTCGATCTAGACAAACGCAACCTTTCGGTATCTCTGAATATTATTTACCTGACTGCAAACTGCAATATTTACATAACCAACTGCATTAACGTAGTTGACTGTTGCGACTGATTTAGAAATAGTGATAAAGCCAGTATTGAGCACATCCGGCTTATAGTCAGGAGGAACGCCATGAAACCCAGGCATATTTTCGCAACCATGGGCGCCCTTGGCACCACCTTGTGCTCCATAATCCTGCTCGCCCAGGATTACGCCGCCCAGGGCCAAGGCGCCATTCGCACACAAAAGATGGTCATTGCCGACGGCGAAACATCGGCAGGCGTCAACTTCACCTGGCATACTCGGAACGGCCACGATGCTAGGATGAGTTTGGTGCTCAACGAGACACCGCTGCCCCGGGCGCTGCATCCGCTGGCGATGAGCCTGCGAGCGGTTCTACTGCGCTTGGTGTAGTGTCGACGGCTGGAGTGACATCAGCTGCTGGAGCTGATGCAGCTGCGTCATCGGGATGAAGTGCATTCTCTCCGAGATTAGCTGGACGTGGTGATGCTTCTGCTGTAGTACATCATGCTAACTCTAGCTTTATGACAGAAGAAGGCCGTGAAGGTCAACTTACTGAGTATGCTATGGGTAAGTGGGGAGAGATCGTACCAGAAGGTGTTTGCCGTACATTCCCTGCAAATGCACAAGTGCTTTGGGATATTCATATGTTCCCAGGTGGTGTAGGTGCAACTGCTAATGGTCAAATGATTGAGGACAATGTTGTCGAGATTGGTATTTGGTTCCATGATGATGATACTAACCTCAAGTATAAACAAGACTTAGCATTGTATCAATTAAGAGAAGGCTACCAAAATGGTGAACTTATCGTTCCTCCTCATGGTTATACAATGACTCAAGGTTTCCATAGTTTTGATCATCCTGTCCGTATTGATAGTTTCCAACCACACGGGCATTTGCGTATGAACGCAGCTAGTTTAGAAGTTTTCTATCCTGAAACAGGACGCACTGAGCAGATTAGTCAAATTTCAAACTGGAGTGCAACATGGCATCACAGTCACATATATGCACAAGATGTTGCACCACTATTACCAACAGGTGCAGTATTAGTGATTAAACAGTGGTATGATAATACTTCTAACAATCCAAACAATCCAGATCCCGATATGTGGGTAGTAGGCGGCAGTAGAACGGGCGATGAAATGAGTCATGCATGGATTGCGGTAACACACTTAGACGAAGAAGGTTATGATCAGTTGTTAGCGCAACGTAAAGAAAGTGAAGAAAAGATGGTGGCTGCACATGATTAAATTTTCTTCAAATATTTTGTTAGCAATGGGCATGGGTTTAATACTCATGCCTGCTAACGCACACGAGAATATCAGTATAGATTATGTAGAAAACGTAGCACCTATATTGATAAATCAATGCCAGTCTTGTCATAGAGAAGGCGGCATTGCACCATGGGCAATGAGTAACTATCAGATCTTACAAGGGTTTGCACCAGTAATGCGTGAAGCTATTGTTTCAAAGCGTATGCCTCCTGGACAGATTAATCCTAAGTATGCTGATGTTATCATTAATCATAGAACACTAAGTCATGTAGAAGAAGAAACTTTACTCTCTTGGATTGATTCTGGTGCTCCTGTTGATCTCAATGGTCGCACAGACCCAATGACCGAAACAGCATGGCCAACTTCTGAGTGGCGTAATGGCGAGCCTGACTTAATTGTAGAAGTACCTCCACAGGAAATTCCTGCTGTTGGCACAATGGGTCCTCACGCTATTCCTTATCGTTATGCCAGTGTTGATTTAGGATTGACTGAAGATAAATGGCTACGTGGTTCCGAGTTTCTTCCTTCAGAGCCTACTGTGATGCACCATATGTTAAATACAGTTGCATTGCCTGGAGAACGCAATACGAACTTGCTTGGTACAAGCGGAGGCGAGCAGGCAAATAGAGATCTTGCAAATATCAGTGCATACGTTCCAGGTGGTGATCCAGACTTTTATGATGAGAATACAGGTTCATTGTTAAGAGCAGGTAGTGTTGTAAACTTACAGTTACACTATACACCAGATGGTACAGCAAGAACTGACAAAGCACGTATTGGGTTATATTTCCACGATGAAGGCGTAGTACCAGAGGAAAGAATGGCAGGTGACTGTGCTTGTATCTTCCCGGACAAGTGGACACCGATTCCTCCATACGATCCTAACTTCAAACAAGAAGCTGATGTTGTATTAAAGAATGATGTAATGCTACACACATTCTTACCACACATGCATTTCCGTGGTAAAGCAATGAGAGCAACAGCATATTATCCTGACGGTGAAGTAGAAGAACTCATTGACATTCCACGTTATGAATATGCTTGGCAGTTATCGTACACATGGAGAGAGCCTAAGTTTTTACCAGAGGGTACGAGATTACATGTAGAAGGTTGGTTTGACAATTCGGCCGACAATCCTATGAACCCTGACCCTAGCAGAGCAGTACCTTGGGGTCAAATGTCAGAGGACGAAATGTTTTTCGGTGCGTTTACATGGAAGAATGCAGAGTGACTATTGAGCAGATTATAGGTTCTTTTGCTATATTTTCTATATGTTATATGGGATTTGCAATAACTCTTTATTTGACTAAGAAATGAAATTATGTATGGCGGTATCCCGTTATTCTCAATATTCTGTTTAATATTG
>JALRBG010000332.1 GCA_023257855.1 Pseudomonadales bacterium
GATTAAATAGGCAATTGTCGGCAAACGGCCCGCCCGGGCCTATGCCGACCTGCGGCGTTATTGAGTCGTTATTTCCCTGAGGTAGGCAAACAGCTTGCGCGAAGCGGCAGGGGGCTTTTTCTCTGCCAGTTCCTTCTGCGCCTGTCGAATCAGCGCCCGGGCATACTGGATATCTAACCCGGCGTAGTCCCGTATAAGTTCATCAAGCGTGCCCTGGTCACCTGCCAGCAATTGCTCGCGCACTTCCTCCAGGCGTTGAAACCGCCGCTTGGCCAGTTCCGCCTGCTGCCCCTGTTCATCCAGTACCTGCAGTATGGGTTCCGCATCTATGTCGCGCATCACCCGTCCAATGAATTGCAGCTGGCGTTTCTTCGCGCCGCGCCGGTCGGGAATGCGCTTGTATTCCGCAATGGCCTGCAGCAGCTCGGCTGGCAGGTTGCACTTGTCCAGTAGCGCCGGCGGCAGTGTAGTGAGTGTTTCGCCCAGGTCCTGCAGCGCATGCATATCCTTCTTGCGGCGCGTTTTGCTGAGTGGTTCCTCGGGCAGGTTATCGTTAAATTCGTCGTTGGTCATGTGCGTTCGATCAGTAAAAGACGGTAGCCAGGCCGAGGAAAGCCAGGAAGCCCACCACGTCGGTCACGGTTGTCATTGCCATACTACCGGCCAGGGCCGGGTCAATCTTCATGGATTTCAGGAACAGTGGCAGGAAAGCGCCTGCCAGGGCTGCCGTGAACAGGTTAATGATCATGGCGGTGGCAAAAATGATGCCGAGTTTCAGGTCCGAGAACCACAGTGTGGCAATCGCACCGGCGACAGAAGCCAGCACCACGCCGTTCAGCATGGCAACCTGCAGCTCGCGGTTCATGAGCCAGCGCTGGTTGGTCTTGCCGATCTGGCCGATGGCCATGCTGCGAATCACCAGGGTCAGTGTCTGGTTGCCGGCCACGCCGCCCATATTCGCCACCACGGTCATGAGGATGGCCAGTGCTACCACCTCGTCAATGGTATCCGAGAAACGGCTGATCACCGTGGCAGCGATAAATGCATTCACCAGGTTGATGCCGAGCCAGATCGCACGGCGCTTGCTGGTTTTCAATACGGGAGCGAACGTGTCCTCTTCCTCGTCGAGGCCATGCATGCCAAGCAGGGAATGTTCGGCGTCATCACGGATGACATCCACCACGTCATCGATCGTGATGCGTCCCAGCAACCGGCCATCCTGATCCACAACGGGTGCTGACACCAGGTCCATGCGTTCGAACAACTGCGCGACTTCCCGCTCACTCATGTCTACCGGGATGGCATGGTAATCCGTGATCATGACTTCCTCGACCGTGAGATTCGGATCCGACACCAGCAGCTTGCGCAGAGGCAGGATACCGACGAGATGGTCATCCTTGCTGGTCACAAGGATATTGTCGGTCATGTGCGGGATCTCGTTGTGCCGGCGCAGGTAGCGCAGGACCACGTCCAGCGTGGTGCTGCGGCGAACCGTGATGGTGTCCGTGTTGAGCAGACCGCCAGCAGTGTCCTCGGGATAGGACAGGACGGACTCCAGCCGGTTGCGGTCCTGTTCGTCCATCGCCAGCAATACCTGGTAGATGACCTGTTCCGGCAGCATCTGCAGGATGTCTGCCATGTCATCAGTTTCCAGGCCTTCTGTTAGCGAGGCCACTTCCTCGGGGCTCAGTTTGCCAAGGATGTCGGCCTGGATATCCTCGTTGAGGTAATTGAGAACCTCGCCTTCATTGTTTTTTTCCACCAGCTGCCAAAGCACTTCGCGGGCGGTATGAGGAGAGGATTCCAGCAGGTGGGCAATGGTCGGGGCGGGCAGGGCATTGAGCATGCGACGGACGCGCACGAAGGCGCCACTTTCAAGAGCCCTGCTCAGCTCATGAAGATGGTCCTGTATATGCGTGCTTTGTTCCTTCGACTCGAGCATGGGGTCAGCCTGCCTGGATTTTCCTGCATTATAACCCGGCGATCACTTCTGGCTGTTCCACACGGTGAAATAGCTAGTGCCAGGGTAAGTTACTTTTTGTCATTCTCACCAAAATTGTTTTCCACAAGCGCCTTGATGGCTTCCAGCATTTCCGACTCGTCGGTGCCGTCGATCCTGAGGGTGAGCTTGCTGCCGGGAGAGGCCGCAAGCATCATCACCGACAGGATGCTTTTACCGTCGACGGTTTTTTCACCATTGCTGATTTCAACACTGCTGGTGAACCTGGAAGTGGCTTCGACGAACTTGGCGGCTGCACGCGCGTGCAAGCCGGTTCGGTTCTTGATGGTAATAGCGGATTCAATCATAAACTGCGGTATTTCTGACAGGTAAAACCAGGATTAACGAATTTCCTTGTGCCTGACCTGTACATTTATTTTTTTGTTACTGAAGTGTGCTTTTAGTTTTTCACATAGGTAAACAGACCTATGGTGCCCTCCCGTACAACCGATGGCAATGGTTATATAGCTGCGGTTGTTGGCCTCGAACCTGGGTAGCCACCTTTCCAGGTAGTCCCGAATATCGTCATACATTTCCGTGACTTCCTGCTGTGAATCCAGGTAGTCGATGACGTCCTTGTGCATGCCGTTGAGCCCCCTCAAATTGATGATCCAATAGGGATTGGGCAGGCACCGGACATCAAACACGATATCGGCATCCACCGGCACACCATACTTGAACCCGAAGGACTGGAACTGCACCGCCATGCCTTTCGCATCGTGCCGCGCCACCCGGTTCTTTATGATGTCGCGCAACTGATGCAGGGACAGCGTGCTGGTATCAATGGTCAGGTTGGCCAGGGATATGATTGGTGACAACAACTCCCGTTCCCGTTTTATGGCCTCCATGAGCCCCAGTTTCTCGCTGCTCAACGGATGCTTGCGTCGCGTTTCACTGAATCGTTTCAGAAGCGTATTGTCGTCGGCGTCCAGAAAGATGATCTGCCGGTCGATGCGGCTCTCGTCCAGGGAGGCAAATATATCGGGGAATTTTTCCAGGTCCTCCGAAATGTTCCTCGCATCTATACTGACCGCCACCTGCTGGAATTCCGGATGCAGGTCCTTGCTGACCCGGTCAGTCAGTGTTCCGAGCATGCTTGCCGGCAGGTTGTCGACGCAGTAATAGCCGATATCCTCGAGCACGTGCAGGCAGGTACTTTTGCCTGAACCCGATCTTCCGCTGATGACTATTAGCTTCACTGTTTGCGAGTTGCCGGTTGCGCAGCCAGGGCCGGTATAACGGCCTAGTTGCCGTCACCTGCTGCCGCTATGGGTGCCGTTGCTGCCGCATAAAGGTCGGCATTGGTGGTGCAGTTCCTGAGGCTGGCGCAGTAATTGTTATCGTTGAAACGCTCGGCCAGGGCGCGCAGCACTTCCAGGTGCCCCTCTATGGTGTTTTCCGGCACCAGCAGGAAAAACAACAGGTCCACTGGCTTGCCATCGATAGCGTC
>JALRBG010000032.1 GCA_023257855.1 Pseudomonadales bacterium
GCAAGCGAGCACAGCAGGTGGCAATGCGCAGGAGGAAGAAGATTCCGGTATCAACAGGGAAGGGCGGGTCATCCAGCTGGGCCGGTTCGTGGAAGAACGGCCAGTAGTCGAGGTGCCGGAAGGCACCACGGTTGAGCTCAACTATGAGCAGGAAGATCTGCGCGCGGTGTTTGAACAGCTGGGCGATGAACTGCAGATCAACATGGCGATCGATCCCGCCATCGATTATCGCGTCAGCCTGCGCTCATCACCGAACAACCCGTTGCAATACGAAGACCTGTGGCCGCTGATGCGGATGCTGGCGGCAAATGCCGGTGTAACCATCGAGCAGGCCGGCAATGTCTACCGCTTCATGCGCAACAGCTCCAACATTCCGGCGGAGATAGTCCTGCCCGGATGGCTGGGAGAGGCAACCTCCTCTGAAGTCATGCAGATAACCCCCCTGACCTATATTTCAGTGGAATCGGCGCTGGCCGTGCTGAACCCGTTGCTGCAGCCGGAAGGCCGCATCGTACGCCTGGGCCCGGCCAACCTGGTTGGCATCAGTGGTTCGCCGCAGCAGCTGCAGCGTGTCAACGCGCTCCTGGAAATCGTCGATGACGACCCTTTCCAGAACCAGGGCATCCAGCTGTATGAGCTGCTTAACTCCCAGGCTGCCGATGTGGCGACCGAACTGACCAATGTGCTGACCCTCATCGAAGGGGAGCAATCCTCCTACCAGGTCATGGGGCTCGAGCGTATCAATTCAGTTCTCGTGCTGGCGCCCGCCGGCAGGGGCTTCCAGGAAGTGACCCGCTGGGTCCGCATTCTGGATGCGGAAAGCCAGGAGCAGGTGGAGCAGCTGTTCTTCTACAAGGTGAAAAACCTCAACGCCGCCACGCTGGCAGCGACACTCACACAGGTGTTCCAGCAGGAAGACAGCGATGTTCCGGAGGTAGCCACCGAGGAAGATGTGGCATCAGTTACCGCCACGGCTGAAGGTGATGCTGCCCAGGCATCTGCTGGCGGAGATGCAGGCGCGGCAACGGATATCGTTTCCGCCAATATTTCCGTGACCATCGTGGCTGACGAAGATACCAACAGCCTGCTTGTCCGTGGCACACCGCGGGAGTATCGCCAGCTGCTGACCACCATCAACAACCTGGACACCCCGCCGATGCAGGTCCTCATTAACGCGGTGATCGGCCAGGTCACCCTGACCGACAGCAATCAGTTTGGTGTGGACTGGAAACGCATTTCCCAGAATGCCAATACCGGCTTCGTCAGCTCACGGGTGCTGCCTGGCGGCCTGCTGTCGGACAGCGGCGTTCCGGCCCAGGGCTCCGGTCTCATCTTGTCACGAACATTCAATGACGGGACGTCCATTATCGATGCCACGCTCAACGCCATCGCGCAGGATAACGAAGTCAGGCTGCTTGCCAGGCCGACCATCCTCGCCACCAATAACCAGGAAGGCGAGATCAAGGTGGGCCAGGCAGTGCCAATCGACCAGGGTACGACCGTATCCGGCAACGGCGTGACCACGTCCAACGTGGCGTATCGTGATGTGGGCATCGTGCTGACCATCACACCGCATATCAATGACGATGGTTTTATCAACCTGGAAATATTCCAGAGCTTGTCATCCCTGGAAGAAGGTTCTGGTGTTGCGGGCAACCCGGTGTTTTCCAACCAGGAGATCACCACGACTGCAGTGGTTGCAGACCAGTCTACAATTACCCTTGGCGGCCTGATCCAGGAAGATGACTCAGACCAGAACAGCGGCGTTCCGTACCTGCAGAAAGTGCCGGTATTGGGCGGACTGTTTTCCTACCAGCAGTTCCGTTCCGTGCGCAGGGAGTTGTTTGTTATTCTCAGGCCCCAGATCATAAGCGGCGATGACCGTGACAGCGAATACATGCGCCAATTCAGGCAGAGCTTCCAGAATATTACCTCACTGCTTGAAGAAGCTGGCCTATAGGAAAGGAACCGGAGTAAAAAGATGCAAAAACAGACTGGATTCACCCTGATCGAACTACTGGTCGTCATGGCCATTCTCGGCATGCTGGCAGCGCTTGTCGGGCCGGCGCTGTTCGGCAATCTCAGCAAGGGGCAACGTACTACCGCGGCTTCCCAGATCAGCAACCTGGAATCGGCACTGGATACGTACCGTCTCGATGTCGGCAGTTATCCCGATTCCCTGGCTGGCCTGGTGACCAATGACAGCGGCAGCCCACGCTGGAACGGCCCTTATATCCGTGATGATGAAGTTCCCGTGGACCCCTGGGACAACCCTTACCATTACGAGCCTGAAGGCCGGGATTTCTCCCTCATTTCCTACGGTGCCGACGGAATCCCTGGCGGCGAAGGTGATGACGCCGATATCGGAAAGTAGTTTTTCTCACCAGGCCCGGGCAACCAGGAGACAGCGCGGATTTACCCTGCTGGAGCTTCTGATCGTCCTGAGCATCATCGTTATTGCTTCAGCGGTCGTCATACCCAGCATCACCAGCACTGAAAGCAACCTGCTGATTGCCCAGGTCAGGCAGACGGCAAATGCCTTCAATTACGCCCGGCGCATCGCTATCGTCGAAGGGGCACCGCAGGTCGCCTCGTTGATCCAGGTAGATCCGCAGGCGCCGGACTATTCCGAAATCAGGGAAGAGGTGCTGCAGCGTGCCACCATTCCCCTGCTCGAGCAGTTCGATGCCGAGGTATCGTTCCAGGCAGACATCAACGAAGACCCCGAAGTGATGGAAGTCATTGCTATCGAGTTTTTTCCGGAGGGCGGCAGCACAGGCGGTATCCTGCATTTCACCATGGACGACCTGACAGCGAGCATCCGCATCGACCCGATCACCGGGAAAATTCAGATCCGCTATCCCGGCGAAGAGTTTGAGGATGAGCTCCGGTGACCCTGAGCGAAGAAACCATGAACATGACAGCAAGGATCAGAAAACGGCACCGCGGGTTTACCCTGCTGGAAGTAATGGTGGCATTGACCATCACCGGCATGGCGCTCGGCGGGCTGTTTGGCGTTATCGCCGGCAACAAGCGCCTGGCCTGGCGCTCCGAGGAAGCACTGGTCAGGACCATGCAGACGCGCGGCATGATCAATTTTTCCCAGCTCAACGATGAGCGCGGCGAAGTCATGGTCGATTTTGAGTACGATGAGGTCGATATAGTGACCGGCTTCGAGCTGGAAACGCCAGAACGGAAAACACAGGCCAGCCGGCTGGCCCTGCGCCAGTATGAAGTGCTGGATGAACTGGGTGACATCGTCGCTGTCGGCACCTACTGGGTGGAACTGGAGCTGGCGGAGTAAGCGGCAATGCACAGGCGGACGAAACAGGCCGGTTTTACCC
>JALRBG010000054.1 GCA_023257855.1 Pseudomonadales bacterium
ACCTTGTCATTGTTGTGCAGGTTTGAATTCGCCATACAGCTGCCGTACAGGATCATGGAGTTGTCCAGCACGCTGCCGTCGACATCCGGCATAGCCGCCAATTTACCGACAAAGCGGGCAAAGGAAGACGCATACCATGCCTGGACACGGCTCAACCGCTCCAGCTTGGACGGGTCATCCTGGTGATGGGACAGCGGATGGAACGCGTCCGCAATACCGATATGGTTGTAAGTGCGCATGCTCACTTCACGGTCGGACATGAATGTGGCAACCCGGGTCAGGTCGGCCTGGTAGGCCAGCGCCATCAGGTCGTACATCAGGTCCATGTGCGCCGGGAAGGTGCCGGGTACGCCGACGGGCGCATCAGGAATATCGATGCCGGTCATGTCCTGCTCCGCCAGCTTCTGCATCTGCAGTTCGATTTCGCGCACTGAGTCCAGGTATTCGCCCATCAGAATCCTGTCGCCGGCACCGAGCTCACGGTTCAGTGAGGCAGCATCTTCCATCACAAGGTCGAGCAGTGAATTGGTTTCACCTGCTATGGCCCCACGCTCCTCGGCAGTTTCCCCCTGCCCGAACATGCGGAAATACAGATTGCGCGGGTTGCTTTCCATGGGCAGCGGCTGGGTCGGCGTGCGAAAGGCGATGGTGGAAGAGTAACTGCCGCCGCTGGCGCTGTTAGTAGACAGCTCAAGGGACGGGAACGGGGTTTCATTGCCAAGCACGCGCGCGGCGAACTGGTCGGCGCTGATGCCGTCTTCCGGATTGCTGGTGCCGGCCGGTGCCACGCAGCGCAGCCAGGTGCCGGCCGTAATGGCATGGGGATCCGGGCTTTCCGCCGGTTTATTGCGCAGGTCGCTCACCACGGTCATGTGGCTCTTGTAATCCGCCAGCGACGCCAGGATCTGGCTCATCTCGAAGTCGGTGCCGGTTTGTTGCGGTGTCCAGCTCTGGTACACCGCACCGTGTGGAATGTAGACAAAACCCATGCGCAATTTGGCCGCCGGCTGGGCACTGGCTGCGGGAATCATGGCATCCAGCATGGGCAAGGCAATACTGGCGCCTGCGCCCTTTAGGAGCTTGCGACGTGAGAGGTGTTTCCTGGTAATGAACATAGGTTGTCTCCGCTGTAGCACGGGTTTATACGGTGTATCGGTTAATTCTGCACCAGTTCAGCGCCCGCTTCCACTGCAGCCGGCGCCTGCTTGTACAGAAACTGGTCAGTGGCAACGATGCCCTGAACGATAGCATAAAAGTGGTAATTATCCTGCTGCGCTTGCGCCACGATTTGGCGTACCGCCGGCATGTCTTCAGCCTCGATCGGACGACCCAGGCCATACAGCATGAGTTTTTCCACCAGGTTCTGAACGAACATATTAGGTCTTTCCAGCAAGGCATTGCGCAGGTCCTGTACACCGCCGATCGCGCTGCCATCAGGCAGGACACCATAGGTATCGATGGGCGTACCGATCATGCGGTCGATGGTCCGGTTGCGGCCTACGGCATCGAATCCCTCCAGGGCGAATCCGAGCGGATCGATGATGCCGTGGCATCCCTGGCAGCTAGGATTTTCACGGTGCGCTTCCAGCCTGGCGCGGACAGTCTTGGGCAACTCCCCTGCACGGTTTTCAGCCAGGGCCTCAACATTCGGCGGCGGTGTAGGCGGCGGTGTGCCAGTAATGTGTTCAAGCACGTAGGCGCCGCGCAGTACCGGCGAGGTGCGGTCGGGATAGGCGGAAACCATCAGCACGCCGCCCTTGCCCAGCAGTCCGTAACGGCGCGAATCGCGCACAGGGACCTTGCGAAAGGTGTCACCCTTCACGGTCTGGTCACCGTAGTGCAGCGCCAGGCGTTCGTTCATGTACGTGTACTCGGCGCTCAACATTTCAGTTACATCGCGGTTGTTCAGGAAAATGTCCGCAACGAACATTTCGATTTCCTGCTTGAACAGGTCGCGTATCCCGTTATCGATATCGCGGAAGATGACCGGGTCCGGGTCGATCTCGTCGAGACCTCCCATGTTGAGCCACTGGTAGGCGAAATTGCTGGCCAGGGTTTCCGCCCGCGGGTCCTGCAGCATCCGCTCGACCTGGGTGGACAGGACAGCTGGCTCGGACAGCGTGCCGGCTTTCGCCAGCGCCAGCAGTTCATCATCCGGAATGCTGCTCCATAGGAAAAAGGACAGGCGTGTCGCCAGTTCGTAATCGGTAACCGCATAGATATCGCCCGGTGCAGCACCCTCGGGAACCTGTTCGATCCGGTACAGGAACTTCGGGCTGGCAATGATCGCGGTCAGGGCGCGGCGAATGCCCATGTCGAAACCTTCCTGCTGGTTGGTGGTTGCAAACACGCGCATCAGCCTGTCTATATCGCCTTCGCTGACATCACCCCGAAATGCCTTGTAGGCCACTTCGCCCAGTATCTGAGTGGCACAGGCGTCCACTTCGGAGAAGCTTTCCGGGTAGCAGGTAAATATCCTGTTGCGTGCAGGGGTCGGGCTGATGCCTGCCGGGTTATAGGGTCCCTGGATCTCGAAAGTGTCGAGGGCGATCACGTTTTCACCCACTGCAGAGGGCGACTGGCGATGCAGCCGGCCTTCATACTCGGCAAAGGACCGGTGCAGGAAAGTGACGGCAATGGTGTGCGGACCGGCTTCGGCAACAAACGGAATGTTTCTCAGCTTGCTGTTGATTGCATCAACGGCAGGGTCGCCGATCTGGTCGATTGCCTTTAGGTCTTCGCCGCCACCGATTTCCATCTCAAAGAATTTTACGCCGTCATAGGTGGCGATCACGGTGTGCGCGAACTCCTGGTTGAATACCCACAGGCGCGTGACCAGGTTGCCGATGTTGAGTTCGTATTCACCGTCAGCCGGGAAATTGTGTTCTACTGCCAGGCCGCCCCGGGTGCCAAGCGGCAGGCCTTCCAGGTGGATATACTGGTTAGTGCCGCGGGCCGAGTACGTCGTGCCTCCGGTGCGGGCATTCGGGTTGCCGATGGCCTGCTGGGCGACAACGCGGGCGGAGTTCAGCGACTGCTCCAGGAAGGCCGGCGATACACGCAGGGCTTCCGCGACGTTGTCGAAACCTTCAACTGAATCATCGTTGGGCAAGAGGCTGACGGCATCCACCTCGATACCGAGCAGGTCGCGTATGGCGTTGGCGTACTCTTTCCGATTCAGGCGATGAATGCCTACATGCCCGACATGACGATGTTGCGCACCGGCGTGATCAAGATAATTTTCCATCCATGCCACGAAATCATCGGCATCTGCATTGGTTGGGCGTTCTGCGCCAGCAGGCGGCATCAGGCGGCCACGCAGTTTCTGGACGACCTTCTCCCAGACCTCGACATTGTCGGCAATCTGCTCAGGGGTCATCAGGTCGAAAGCAATACTGCCGGCCCAGTCCTCGAAGTTATGGCAATCGACGCAATTCCTGTTCAGGAAGCCGAAATATTTGTCCGACTCGTCGAAGCGTTCAAAGGAGCGCGCCGTCTCAACTGCCTCTTCCGAGGCAGCCGCCATAACACCCGATGCCGGGATGACCAGCAGCATTGCTGCCAGTGGCTTGATGATGTTTCTGAAGTTCATAGTCATTACTTGCTTCAATATTCCTAACGATATTCCTAACGTGCCTGTTGTCCGGATGCCCTGTCAGGGGAAACCACCGCCAATATGACGGCCGTTGCGCAGGTGGCCATAAAAACTGCGGAAACCCTGGTCGAGGAAATCGGCGGGGTCACCCCACTCCGGTTTCAGACCCTTTGCAGGATTCGCCTCGAGCACCTCGTCCGGGCCACGACTCTGCCTGAGCAACGCGATCATTTCGGTATTGAGCGCCTTGTACATCGCGGCCTGCTCATCGAAATCCGCCTTATCCATCAGCGGTCCGCTAGCCGGTACAATGATCGTGTCCGCATCGATCATGCTGCCAAGACTGTCGAGAGCGTCCATGAGTCCGCCGATAAAGCCGTTGGTGGCGACATCGACAACGGACCAGCTGTCGGCATGAACCGCCGCCCCGGTATACAGCACATCGGCGCCGATGACACGTGCGTATGCGTCACCGTCCGTATGCGACTGGGGCAGGTAGCCGATCTCCATTCGATCACCCCTGAAAGGCAGGTCCAGCGTGCCCCAGTAAAAAGTCCGGTTGGGCAGCTGGTTATCAGGCAGCGGTGTATGCAGGATGGTTTCACCACGCTCGCGAATGGTGGTGCCGAGCCACTGCCGGGTGTTCTCGTGGGCGATGATCTCGATGCCCTGGGGGCCAAGGATGGCATTCAGCCCGGTAACCTCCGGATGCCAGTGGCTGAGAACCAGGGTTTTGATAGTATCGACGCCGGTTTCCTCGCGCACGAAGCCAAGATACTCGCGGGCATAATGCTCAGGAACGCCGTCCACCAGGATCAGGCCGTCTGTGTCGGCTGCCACCAGCGTATTGCCGACAGGGCCGGTCACCACGAACAGGTGCTCGCCGAGTGCCGATATCGCAAAATTCTCGGCGCCGTGGGCCGATGCCGCTATCGACATCAGGCAAAGCAGGAAAAGCTGTTTAAGTGCCTTCATATACTCTCTCTGAACCTTCGCAATGATGGTCTTGCAATCGCATTGCCGCATTCGTTTTCCCTGGGTGCAGTTACGTATTTTCCCTACTATTGGACCGCCGCGGCAGGGAATTATTCTCGTCGGGTCCGGGTTCACATCAGGATGCAAAAGTGCCGCGTTTGCCAGTGATAACCCGCTCTTTTACTGACCGTTTTTCCCTTTCCGCCCACTGCCATTCTGGCAGATTAGCAAAGTGGAAATATGCAGGAATTCTGGATTTTCGAGTTACGCAGGGCACACAAAACACGGTTGGTAATGGTACTTTGTTGCATCCTGATAATCCATAGATAGTGTTGTAAATTCAATCAGTTATTGCCACCCTACATGTCTGTTGTGTTGTCGGAAGCTCCTGTATTAGAGTGAACCCATGAAGTACTCATTTTGCCATCCCGGTATTGCCGGGCGCACCAGCTTCCTCAAGGTCCTTCTCCTTTGCGTTGCACCGGCGTTCGCTGCCAACGAACCGGAAGCCATCAACCCGGAAGATGCGCCCCCGGTATTCGGCCTCGGCTGGCTCGATTCCACGCAGGAAATCGCCTCGAATTCGGCCAACGGCCTGGCCAACCGGTTCGACCGTTTCTTTGGCGTGCAGCGCAGCGACATCGAGGCCGCCTACTCTTCCCTGCGACTAACCACCATCAATTCATGGAACAACATCGACAACATTGACAGCGGGGTACGCCTGCGTGGCAAGGTCTACCTGCCCCGAATCGATGAACGAATCAGCCTGATTTTCTCCGAGGAGGACGGTGACGGAACCACTTATTACACCCAGAATGCCGCGTCGATCTCGCAACAGAACACCACGCGCATGAATCTCGAACTGAATCTCCGGGAAGAGAGCAATCACCGGCTCTTCTTTCGCGTCGGCATGCGCTCCAACCTGAAAGGGCGCGTCAGTATGCGCTACCGGTATGAGCCGGATCCGGGAAAACCGACAGTGAACCGTTTAACCCAGTCCGTGTATTTCAAGGACGGCGTCGGTTTCGGCTCGTTCTCCCGCTACCAGCTAGACCACGTGCTGGCCAACGAGAGCCTGCTGCGCTGGACCAACGATGTCCGTTTCGAGGAAAGCTTCACCGGCGCGGAATACACCTCGTCGCTGGAATATCTGATCCTGCGCTCCAACCAGACGGCGATGTCCTGGTATGGCCGCGTCAACGGCGTCAGCAGCCCCGGCTATGTCGCCAGCTATGACCTTGGTTTGCGCCTGCGCAAGAACATCTACCGCGAATGGCTGTATGTTGAACTGGAACCCGGCTATACCTGGCGCAAGGATTCGCCGTTTCTTGATCGTGAAGGCACACCCTATGTATTCCTGCGCTTCGAAATGGCCATCGGCACCTTCAACTGAGCACCGGCACTGCTGATAACGGGTGAATGGCACCTATGAATTCCTGATTACCCTGGGCAGCCTGCTGCTTGTCGGTCTGGCCAGGATTGCCTTGTTCAGGACCGGCTGACCCCGAGAAATGGGTTTACTCGTTACCAGCTTTATACTTTAATTACCGCAGTTTGATTGTCCGCTGTCACATCGTGAGGAGATATAGATGGATTGCCCAAAATGTGATGGTTCTATTCAGGAACATTCCACTACCACCCTGCAGGGTCTAGTAACCATAGACAAATGCACCGATTGCGGCGGCATCTGGTTCGACAAAGGAGAGGCCGAAATCCTCAAGGGTGACTGGATGTCCGATTTCCTGGACAGCGGTGATCCCATGGTCGGCAAGAAGCAGAACCTCAACACGAGGTCAACTGCCCCCGTTGCGGTAAGCAAATGGAGCCGGTCAAGGACCCTGAGCAGCAGCACATCCAGTACGAGGTGTGCGAAGATCACGGTATGTTCATGGATGCCGGCGAGTTCGCCGACTACAAGAATGAAACCCTGGTAGAAACACTGGCCAAGTTCGTCAACAAAGCCAAGGGCAAACTGAACCTGTAGATCCAGCCCCGCTTAATCCATTTCGCAAGTCTTAAACTTCGGCAGACTGCGCGATGCGCCTTTTTTTGACGACATTGCCGACCTGCAACTGCTTATTGCAGCTCCGCCATTTCCGTGGCGAAGTACATCAACATACCGCCGGCCCTGTCATCTGGTCCCATCAGGGCCTCGCGGTTGAGATATTTCTCCAGTGAGTCCTGTTTGTTGGTGGATTCACAAACATTTACGAAAAAACCTTCCGGGCTGCTGCGCATCAACACGCCGCGCCAGGCCCGCTCCACCGCCGGCATGTAGCTGGCATCGAGCCAGCCGCGACTGATGCCGCGCCGTATGGCAGTGCCAATCATTGCCGTCGAACTGAGTTCGGCAAACGAACCGGGATAATCGATCACCTCATGCCACATGCCATCCATGTCCTGGTACTGCAGCAGTGTATCCAGGTGCGCCTTGTAAATGGCCTTCAGTTCCTCGAACCCGGGATGATCTTCCGGGAATTCACTAAGTGCCAGGGCCATGCCCAGAGCCGGAAAAGCGTTGCCGCGGCTCCAGGCGGCATCGGTAAGCGGCGAATGCCGGTAGAGGCCGTCCGCGCGCTTGACCAGGATTTCCATGTGACGGATATGGCGCATAGCAAGGTCGAAATACCTGCGCTCGCCGGTCAGTTTGCCCACCTTGGCCACCAGTGGCGTGGCCATGAAATAGGCATCGCTCATGTCGCCGTGCATCGGCATGGCTTCAAGCATATTGCCGCGGTCATCGAAACCCATGTCGGCGGCACGCCTGGCCAATGCCAGGTAGGCAGGGTCACCGGTACGTTCCGCCATTTCAGCAAACACCAGGTGACCGGCAGTGACCAGGGAAGAATTGATATCGATGACCTGGCCGTTGACGTAGGGACTAATGATATCGGCCACGTCATCCAGGTAACCCTGGCGCATGCGGCCGATCAGGGCCATGCCCGGGATGTAGACGGGCCATGAAAAATCATGGCCGTAATGCTGCGCCAGCTGGGCTGCGAATTCAGAAGGCGAACGCATCAGGCGGGCATCGAGCATTTCATGCGCCGCGGAAATCGGCAGGTTATCCAGCTCCAGGTTCATGATCATGGACAGTTCTTCAGGCTCGTCATAGAGATGCAGCGCTGGTACATAACCGACGCCGGCCACGATGCGGTTACTGAGTGCATCGGCGAGATCAAAATCCTGTTCGCTCTCGATCAGCACCAGGTCAGGCCCGTGCGTGCCAAGCCAACGCCAGAGGGAGAAGGCAACGGGATCATCCTCGTAAGCCCTGCCCTGCGGGGGAAATGTCAGCGTCTCTCCTTCCGGGTTGGCGTTGGCGATCACGATCAGGTTAACCGGTTGGTTGCTGCGGGGTCTGGCCAGATAGCGTTCGTATTCCGCCAGGACCTTGGCGCTCGATTCACTGCGGCCATCGAGCCCGCCGATCAGCAGTACGGTTGGTCGCTGGGTCTCGTCCACCTGGTAGCCGGAGGCCGTGATCAGGGTGCCGCGAGCGGACATACCGACATGCCATTCCTGCGCTGACGAGGCGGAAGCGAAGGCGCAAGCCAGGAGGGTGAAAAGGATGCCGGAAAGGCGTGGGAAACGGAGCAACATGTTCAGTAGCGGCATGCCAGAGACCTGTGAAAATTTACCTGCATGATACACAAAATCCTGTCGCCGTCACCCGGTCAGCTTTCGAAGAATGCACGCATCTCACGGCGGCTGCCCATCAGGAGCAGCAGGCAGATAAAACAGCATATCGCCGCTACCATGTTGGGCCACATCAGTCCGTAACGATTACCCAACCAGCCGATCAGGAGTACGCCCAGCGCCGGCGCGCCCCGGGTGAAAGCCGCCCAGAGGCTCAGCACACGCCCGCGCATATCATCGTCGATACTGTTCTGCACGAGGGTCTGTGCTGCCACGCTGCCAATGGTGATGGCGTAACCAAAGACGAACATAAGGGTCGCGGCGATCCACACGGTAGTGATCGATGCAAATCCGGCCAGGCAGAAGATGGCCACGGCGGTCATGATCAGGATTTCCCTGACCAGGCCGTGAGTCTTGCCGACCATGGACAGCTTGAGCCCTGCCAGCACGGCGCCAAGTCCCATGGCAGAAGTGAACAGGGCCAGCGTCAGCTCCCCGGCCTCGAATACGGCGCCGACAAACGCCGACAACATGAAGGCCACCGGGCGAATGAACAGGCTCACCACGGTGAGCAGCACAAACATGGAAAGCAGGGCCGGCTTTTCCAGTACATAGCCGAAACCGTCGCTGATGTCGCGATAAAAGGATTTTTCTTCGGCCCGCTTTATCCTCACCGGCAGGTGAATGAACCGCCACGCGATAACAATGAGAAGATAGCTGACCGCATTGAAGAGGATCGCCACTGCCGGACTGGAAACCGCTATGACTACGCCCGCTAGTGCCGGACCGGCACAACGGGCCACGTTGAACGCTACCGCCGTGAAGGCAGCGGCGGCGACCAGGTCTTCCCTGCGTACCAGGTTGGGAATGATCGACAGGCGGATCGGCTGGTAGGCTGCCTGCAACACTCCTTCCGCCAGCGCCAGCACGAACAGCCACTCGATGGTCAGCAGGTCGAACCAGACCAGGAAGAACAGGATGAAAGCCTGGACCATCATCAGCACCTGGGCGATCACTGCCATGGTCTTGCGGTCGAAACGGTCGGCCCATACCCCAAACAGCGGCGTTATGAAGATAAGCGGCGCGATGTCGACAAAGGCAATGACCCCTACCCAGAATTCCGATCTTGAAATCAGCCAGGCCAGCCAGGACACCGCAAGACGCTGCATCCAGAAACCGATCAGGGAAATACTGTTGCCGCCCATATAGATCGCGTAGTTGCGATTCGAGAACGCGGAACGCAGAGCGGCAAACCTACCGGCGGACATGGAGAGTGTTGATTCCTTGGGTTAACAGGAGGTGTGGCTAGTTTACGGAACGATATCCCTGATCGTCAGCATAACCGGGCCGTCTTGCTCAGATAGAACAAAAGGTTCGGAGACCGCCTGGATATCCCCGGGCTGTGCCGTGGCCTGGCCGGATCGGGATAGGCGTGCGCCGACAATGACATTCTGTGCCGACGACAGTGTCAGGTTCTCGATCATGTACATGGAATCATCGAGGGTTACTTCGATGGGAAAGTCAGGCAATGCCAGATTTTCCGCCGCCAGCGGCATGGGCATCGCCGGGTTGCGCGCATAC
>JALRBG010000059.1 GCA_023257855.1 Pseudomonadales bacterium
CCCTTTTATCTTTTATCTTTTATCTTTTATCTTTTATCTTTTATCTTTTATCTTTTATCTTTTATCTTTTATCTTTTATCTTTTATCTTTTATCGTTCGCCTTCATTCCCACCCCGTATCCGCATCGAACCCCACGAAAATCCCGATGGCTTCCACTTCATGAATCTGGCCGTCCGTGATCTTCAGGATATGCGCGGCGGGCAGGTCGTAGGGATCGCGTAATTCGTCCCACATCACCTCGCTGCCGTCGGCGGCGATCATGCGGTGCGGGCCGTAGGCCATGGACTGGCGGAAATGGGACAGCCCCATCACCAGACCCTGCACCGGATCGACTGCCACGAGGCGGCGGTTGTCGATGCTGTCGATGTAGGCGAAACGGCGTGAATCCATCTGGCCGATGCAGTCACGCGCCACGGCAGGTGGCGGGTTGCCGTTGCGATCCACCTGTTCGAATACTTCCGGTTCGAGATAGTAGGCCGCCGTGATCATGCCGTTCTCCTGGCGTTCGCAGTCGGCGGCGAAGGGCGCCAGCGAGCCGTCGCTCAGGTTGAGGGCGTCATAGTAGGAGCCGGCGATCAATGCCAGTTCACGGTAGTGCATGCGCTCATTCGCCGGGACCGTACTGGTCATGGAGACGCGGGGCCTGACCAGTGCCGTAGGTTCGACAATCGGCGGCACATCATCGATGAGATGTTCGGCCTCGACGATTTTTCCGTCATGCACTTTAAGACGTGCGGCCAGCAGGCCCTGGACATCCTCACCGTCATGACGGCGGGTCAGCACGGCCATCAGGCCGATGCTGTTCTGGCGCGGGTCCGGCACATAGATGCGATAGGTGTCGGAAACGGCGGTTGCTGTGGCCCAGGTACCTTGTCCGGGCGCCAGGCGTGTGACGTTTTCCACGAAGGCAATGTCCTCGGCCAGTGGGGCAGCGGCGGGGTCGTTGGCGGCGAGGGCAGCAAGGTAATTGTCAGCGATGCCGATGAGGCAAGCACGGTCACACGCCGCATCGTCTGCAGCAAAAGCCGGTAAGGCCAGGACACTGAAAAATACCCCGAATACGCTGCGCATCGCACTCCCCTTGCTGCTCTTGTCAGGGGTCCGAGAATACCAGAATCAAAAGGGTCAGAGTAATTTGAAAATCTAGTTACTCTGACCCTCTTGATTTAATTTCAGTGTGCCCCGAACCGGGGAAAATCCTTGGCCGCCAAAAATGCTTCTACCACTTCGCAGGCCGCCTCCGCGAAACGCGCATAACCGGCATCGGTCGGCCAGCCGATGTGTGGCGTCAGCACGACGTTGGGCAATGTCGTTAGAGGATGACCGGCTGGTAACGGCTCTTCGTCAAAGACATCGAGACCTGCGCCGGCGATGCGTCCTGATTTCAAGGCGTCGACAAGTGCTACTTGGTCCACGATGGGTCCGCGCGCGGTGTTGATGAGCCAGGCGGATTGACGCATCAGGCCGATGCGGCGGGCATCGATCAGGCCGCGTGTCTCCGGTAACATGGAGACGTGGATGGACACCACGTCGGCTTCGGCCATCAGGTTATCCAGTGACCGGTATTCGGCGCCGGCTTCAGCCGCGCGCGCGGCGTTGAGTGTCGGGCTCCAGGCGATGATCTTCATGCCGAAGGCGGCGGCGATGCGGGCGGTGTGGTGGCCGACGCGGCCCAGGCCGACGGCACCGAAGGTCTTGCCCTGCAGGATTGGTGTCGACGGCACTTCCCACACGCCGTCGCGCAGCTTCCTGTCCAGTTCCGGTATCCGCCGCATGGCGGCGATGGCGAGGCCAATGGCGAGTTCCGCTGCACCGACGGAATATCCGCCCGACGCTTTGCCCACGGTGATGCCCAGCTCTTCCACCGCGGCGAAATCGATGTGGGCGGCGTGGTTGCCGGTCTGTACGATGAGTTTCACCGTTTTCAATGCGGCCAGGAAGGCGCGGTCGAAACGCGTGCGCTCGCGGTTGGCGATGACGGCATCATAACCGTCGAGTTGCTCGGGCCCCGATGTCGGGGCAGTGAAAATATCCACCTCCGCACGTTCGCGCAATTGACGCACACCGTCCGTCGAATCCCACGCCTGGTGGATGTCGTCAAGAATCGCTATTCGCATCGCAGTTCCTGCATCACGTTATTAACCAAAAATAATCCAGCACAACAGTGCGCCCACCACCGACATCGACAGGCCCCAGATCAGCAGGGCGTTGAACAGCTTGCGCGTGTCCGTGCCTTCCGCGGCGCTGGCCATGTATAACGCGCCGACGGTCGAGAGCGACGACAGATCGACAAGACTCGCGCTCATGGACATGGACAGGGCAATGGGCAGGGGCTCGATACCGCCCAACTGGTCGGCCAGGGAGGGCACCATGGGCAGGAAGGCCGGCAGGACGACGCCGGAGGTGCTGCTGTAGACGGAAATGAAACCGGCGCCGAAGGCGACGATGGCCTCGATGGTAGCGGGCGTGGAAATGGTGGCGATGCCGTTGGTGATGAGTTCAAGGCCTTCGGTTTCCTTGAGCAATGACACCAGCACGGTAACGCCCGTCACCATGACGATAACGGCCCACGGCATGCGTTTTATCGCCTGTGCCTCGTCCACGCTGCGCAGCAGGATCAGTGCCGCAGCGATGATGATGGCCACCATGCCGACGTCGAGGGAAAAGGCCACCACTGCGACGATCAATAACACAATGCCGGCGGCGGTGAGCCAGTGCTGGCGCTGCATGGTCAACTCGTCACCCGAAGGCATGGAGTCGTTCGCCGGATCGGCGTGGGCGTTTTGCAGCTTCATGCCGCCAAAGAGGAAGAAGCCGGCCACGCCCACCAGCAGGTGGGCGAAGGCGTTGAAGCCGAACGTGTACCAGCGGTATCCGTCGAGGCCGATGCGCGCCATGATGTCGTTGGCGATGATGCCGTTCGGCGAGAAGGGCGACAGTGTACCCGCCAGCACACCGTTGCCGGCAACCACCGCCATGACCAGCGGGGAGATGCCGGCGCGTGCGGCAGCTGCCATCGCGGGAGGAGCGAGCAACGCACTGGCCGGCGTGGCGCCGGCGCCGATGGTGGCGATGACGAAGCCGACCAGGAAAAACATGGACGGCAGCAGCATGGCGTTACCCTTGCACAGTCGCACCGCGTGATTGGTGAAGCGTGACAGCGTGCCGTTGCAGTTGGCAATTGAGAACAGCAGGGTCACGCTGAGCAGGGTAAACAGCAGGTCGGTGGGAAATCCCGCCAGCACGTCGTCGGGGCTCATGTCGCCGATAAACACGCCGACGATGAAGGCCATGGCCATGGCGAGCACGCCAATGTTGATGGTGGTGGTACAGCTCAGGATGACAGCGAGCAGCAGGGACGCTACTGAAATCCAGGCCAGGCTCATCAGGGCTTCCCGGCCAGGCTGTCGATGAGTTCGCTGAGGCGCGGCAGCTCGTCCACGGCTTCCGCCAGTTCAAAGGTCTTCCGGATCGCCGTGTCATCGAACAGCAGGGCGGCGCAATCGCTGAACTTCTCGAACAGCTCGTCGCGGGTGAAGGGCAGGTCGGGACCGCCGCGGTAGCGTTCGTCCGCCTGCTGTACCAGCGTGGTGCCATCCGCAAGGTCCACTTCCACCGTGCTGCGGATCTTTTCCCAGCCCTGCGCCTCGATGTCCGCATCGAGTACGCGGGTCACCTTGCGCATCATGGCCTGTACCGGTTCGCTCTGGACGAAGGCATCGTTGAATTCGGCGACGCCCGCTTTACGCCTTAGGGCGATGGCGCCGACCATGAAGGCGGGGCAGAACTTCGCTTCCAGTTCGTTGGTGGCGATGTCGTAGCGCAGGGGGTTGAGGATGTTGGAACCCGCGCGCACGCGGATCGCCGTGATGTTGTCTGGGTCGACGTCGTGGTCGATGACCAGGCGCCGCATGGCGTCCATGGTGGGATGGCCGAGTACGCCGCAGGGATAGGGCTTGATCGACACGCCGGGGCTGACGATGGTGTGCGGATTGCCGAGCACGCCGACGATGCGGTCCTCGTCGAAGCCCTGGCCGTGGCTGAAGGTGCTGAAGAAGCCCCAGGGCGGGTCGAGGGCGTCATGGCCGCCGGTGAAACCGCGCACCGCGAGTTCGGCGGCGACGATGCCGTTCTGGGCGGCCCGGCCAACATGCAGCGGTTTGGTCATGCTGCCGAAATTGACGCGAATGCCCGAAGCGGAACTGGCGGCAATGGCCAGCATGTGTTCCAGCTGGTCGGCATCGAGGTTCAGCAATTTGGCGGCCGCGACGGCCGCGCCGAAGGTGCCGATGGTGCCCGAGGTATGAAAGCCCTGCTTGTAGTGGGACGGGTTGATCGCCTCGGCGATCTTGCACTCCACCTCGAAGCCGGTCAGGAAGGCTTCCAGAAATTCCCGGCCCGACACCTGCTGCCGTTCACCGATGGCCAGCGCCGCCACCAGGGGCGGTACGGTCGGGTGGGTCAAAAGGCCGAAGATGCGGTCGGCGCTGGTGGCCAGCTGGGTGTCGTCCCAGTCGAGGGCGTGGCCGGCGGTGGCGTTCACCAGGGCGGCGTGGGCCGCGCCGGTCCTGAACGGGGCCCGGCCGAAGGCGGTGGCCTCGGCAGAGGCGCCGACAGTGGTTGTGTAATCGGTGACGATTTCGGCGGCCGGCTGCACTGACCCTGCGAGCATGACGCCCAGACCATCGATGATGCAGCGTTTGCCGATAATCAGTGCTTCAGTGGGGAAATCTTCGAGGCGGGCCGAATTGATGAAATCCACAACGGCCCTGGTGACTTGGGACATACTTTTACTTGTTATTGCTGAAGGACGAACAGGGAGAATAAACGGGTGTTATAGGCATGTCCAGCGAGGCCCCGGCAAGGCATGGGCCCGGATCAAGACAGCGCCTGAACCCATTGGCGGGAGGTCGATATTCTTATATAAAGGGTGAAACGCCACCCCAGCCGGAGCCATCCGCCATGCATACCCAAGTCCTGCGCCTGACCCTCATCCTGTCCCTGTTGTTCATTCCGGCAGTCACGCTGGCGGCCTCCTGCGCCGACCTGGGTCGCCTGACCATCGATACGGTCACCATCACGGCCGCGGAAAGCAAGGCGGAAGGGATTCTTGAGCAGCGTTTCGGACCTGATTTCAGTCTGCCGTCCCATTGTGCTGTTGCCGCGGTGTTGAGCCCGTCCGACGACTCTCACATCGAGATGGCGTTATGGCTGCCTGAGGACTGGAACGGCAAGTTCCTCGCCGTGGGCAACGGCGGCTGGGCAGGCAGCATCAGCTACAGCGCCATGGCGCGTGGTCTGCAGGCCGGTTACGCGGTAGCCTCCAACGACACCGGGCACCAGGGTGCCAGCGCGGCATTCGCGGCAGGGCATCCGGAAAAGCTGGTGGATTTCGGCTGGCGCGCGATGCACGAGATGACTGTGCTCTCGAAGACACTCGTCGAAGCGTTTTACGACATTGCACCGCGCCTGTCCTATTACCAGGGCTGCTCCACCGGCGGTCGTCAGGGCATGATGGAGGCGCAGCGGTTTCCTGAGGACTTCGACGGCATGATCATCGGCGCGCCGGTGTATAACATGCTGGCCCTCAACGCCACCCAGTTCAGCAACATGAAAACCCTGATCGAGGACCGCCGCCAGGCGTTCACGCCCGATGAGGTCGAGTTGCTGCACAATGCCGTGTTGCAAGCCTGTGAAACGAACGATGGTGTCGCCGACGGATTCCTCAACAACCCGTTGGCCTGTGACTTCGAACCGGCGTCGCTGCAATGCGGCAATACCGACAGTGTCAGTTGCCTGACTGTCGACCAGGTCAGGGCGGTCGAGCGGGTGTACGGCGGTGTGTACTCACCCTCGGGTGAGCTGTATTACCCCGGCCACGCCCGCGGTTTCGAATTGGGCTGGCGCATGCCGGCAGCGGACGATGTGCCCTCCGACCTGCAGACCGATGCCACCCGCTATGTACTTTACGAGGACCCGGAATGGGACTGGCGCCGGTTCGACCTGGACCGTGACCTGCCTGCCGTACGCGAAAAGGCCGGCTATCTCGAGGCATTGGACACTGATCTTCGCGAGTTCCAGGCACGTGGCGGCAAGCTGCTGTTCTACCACGGCTGGAACGATCCCGGTCCGTCGCCGCTGAACACCATCAACTACTACCAGGGCGTCCTGCAGACGGTTGGCGGCGATATGGACGACTGGATGCGCCTGTACATGATGCCCGGCATGGGTCATTGCTCCGGTGGCATCGGTCCTGACAATGCCGACTTCCTCGGCGCGCTGGAAGCCTGGGTGGAAGAGGACGTCGCCCCGGCCAGCATCACTGCTTCACGTATCCGTGAAGGGCGCGTCGACATGACCCGACCGCTGTGCCCGTACCCGGCAGTCGCCACCTGGGACGGCAGCGGCAATCCGGACGATGCCGCCAGTTACAGCTGCCGATAAACATCAATTCGGTTCGCGCAACTGGTTTTGCGGGTTGAGCTGCCACACCGGGTTTACCGCCATTGAGTCCTATCATTCACAGAATTGTTTGATTTACTATTGATGTATCGATAATCCTGATAGCTGAAACCGGTGGAACCATGCGACTGAAAGGTCTTGACCTCAACCTGCTCGTGGCGCTGGATATCCTGCTGGAGGAGCGCAGTGTCACCCGCGCCGCACGTCGGTTGCACTTGAGCCAGCCCGCCGCCAGCGCCGCCCTGGGTCGCCTGCGTGAATATTTCCAGGATGACCTTCTGGTCATGCACGGCAAGCGGCTGATGCCGACGTCCTTTGCCGAGAATCTGCTGCCTGAACTGAAACGGGTCACAAGGCATATCGACGACCTCGTGGCCATGTCCACCGAGTTCGAGCCGGCCCGGTCCGAGCGCCTGTTCCGCTTCATGGCCTCGGATTACATCGTCACCGTCCTGATGACCCAGGTGCTGAAGGTGCTGGCCACCGAGGCGCCCGGTGTACGGCTGGACATGCGCCTGCCCGAGGATTCCGTTTACCGGGTGTTCGAGCGCGGCGAGATAGACCTGATGCTCATCCCCGAGGAATTCCTGCTGCCCGGGCATCCCGCGACCCGGGTGCTGGAGGAACCCTGCGTGGTGGTGGCCTGGAAAGACAATCCGCTGTTCAACAGGAAGATATCGACGGCGAAGTTTTTCGATGCCGCCCACGTGGCGGTGACGCTGGGGCCCAAGCGCGATCCCTCATTCACGGAACGCAATATGGAGAAGCTCGGTCATACCCGCCGGATAGACGTTTATGCCCCGCATTTTTCGGCGGTGCCGTGGCTGCTGCTGGACACGCCGCGCATTGCGGTCATGCAGGAACGGCTGGCGCGCAAATTCGCCCAGGTGCTGCCGCTGAAAATGGCGCCCATGCCGTTCGACTTCCCGGTCATGCGCATCATGGCGCAGTACCACGAGGCCCGCGAACGGGACCAGGGCCTGAAATGGTTCATCCAGGTACTGAAAAGCTGCGCCAGGGACACGGCCACCCGGCGGCGCAAATAGGCCCGTTGGCCGGGTATCCGGCTGGCAAATTGTCTTCCATAAGAACAATCAATTTTACAAATTCCTGCACCGGCCTAGACTGCAGGATATAGCGCGAAAAACGCGCGGCTATCACCTGTACGGGGGAAAATCCGTTGAACCGCAAACACTGGCTGGCTTTCGCCGGCACCCTCCTTTTCACCCTGGCGCCGTTGTCCGGCCACGCCCACCATTCCTTTGCCATGTACGACCAGCAGCAGGAGGTCACTCTCACAGGTCGCGTGACCCGCTTCATTCCTGGGGCCAATCATGCCCAGATGATTTTCGAATTGCTCGATGGCGAGGGAAATCCGGTCACCGACGACGCCGGCAATATCCGGCAGTGGGGCGCGGAAATGGGCCCGGCCACCCGTATCGCCCGGTTGGGCGTGACGCCGGACAACTTCCCGAACGGCACCATCATCACCGTGCGGCTGAACCCGCTGCGCAACGGCAAGACCTTCGGCGCCATGCCCAACGGTGCACCGCTGATCCATTGCGGCATGACCATGCCGGCTGGCGGCTGCAACGCGGACACGGGTACTTCCTACCTGTCCGAAAACAACTGAGGAGGTCCCCATGCGCCGGATCATACTGACTACCCTGATCGTATTACTAGCCGGGTCGACCCTGGCGCAGCCGCCGCAGAACAACCGTTATTCCGGTGAAGCGCCGCCGTCCGGCATCGAACCGCTGCCGGTGGATTTGTTTACCACCGAGAATTTCTACTTCGACAGCGAATTTTGGGACGACCCACGTTACACGCGCTGCAACACGCCGGCGCAGCTCACCAACATGTGGGTGGCGAACCGCGTCGGGCACTGGGGCGACTGCTCCCACGGCATCAGCACGGATGACATCTTCAGCCCCTATGAATACCCGACGGCCGAGGCGCATTACCGCGACCTGATGGCCAAGGCGAAAGCCAACGGATCCTACAACACCCACACACGCGCCACGCTGCCGGAATGGGACGGCTGGTATTTCCGCGGCTCGTTCTTCCGCGGTCCCGAACAATGGACCAACGGTGACATCCTGCAGACGTCCTCGATGATTTCCCTGCTGACGCCGGAATACCAGAAACGCATGACGCAGATGAACTATCACGAGGCGGTGAACAACGCGCCGCAGTGGATGGCGTCTTTCTGTTACCCGGAAGGCCTGATGCGCTGGTGGTACGTATGGGGCATCCGTGACATGGAGGTGCTGGTGACGCCGAACCAGGTGCAGTTCCTCGCCGGGGTGGCAGACAATTTCATCCGCAAGGTGCTCATCGGGCAGGAACATTCCACGCTGATTCCCCAGTGGTATGGCGAAACTGTCGGTTTCTGGGATGGCAACACACTCATCGCCTGGACCGCCAACGTGCAGGGCTGGACCACCAGCCATTCCATGTTCGAGTTCAGTAACGAGCTGGAAGTGGTGGAGATCATCCGCCGCGCCGATGATGGTGAAGGCCTGGTGTGGGAAGCGATTTTTTACGACCCGGAAGCTTTCGCGCAACCGCTGCGTATCGTCACGCCGTGGGACCGCACCGCCGGCATCGACGGCCCGGAGGCACGCTACCTGTTCGTCGAATGCCGTGTCGAAAACGGCATCGTGCTCGGCCCCGACGGCCGCCCGTCACAGCTCACGCCGTTCGATGAAGGCTATATCGATTTCCTGGGCCGGCCGTGGGCGCAGAACTGGGAGAAGTTCTTCGAGCAGGGGTGGGAGCGGCCAGAAGAATAAATAATAGTCCGAGTAGGTCGGAAGAGGCACGTAGTGCCGATATCCGACATGTCTGACCTGAAAGAATAATCAAAGGTCCGAGTAGGCCGGAAGAGGTCCGCAGGACCGTCATCCGGCATTGCTGACCGGAAAGGATACAAGGAAACAAGGGGAATCCGCATGAATTTCAAATACCACATCGCATGCATCGCGTTACTGGTCACACTTACCTCCTGCGCCGCCACCTCCGGTGACGCCCGCCAGGTCGCCATCGACGCCGCCAACGCCATGGGCGGCGTTGCCGCCCTGCAATCCGTCAATACATTGCGCCTGGTCGGTTACGGCCACGATTCCTACCAGGACGGCGGCAGCCTCATCACCACGGAGCCGAACGCGCCGGAAAAGATGACCAACATGACCGCGTACGTGCGCGACATCGATCTTGCCAACGACCGCACACGCGTCACTGCGCGCATGTTCCGCGCCTTCATCTTCGCCGCCGAGGCCATGATGAAGGGCCTGCCGGTGGACCAGAACCTCGACGGCGAGGTCGCCTTCGATGTTGCCGGCAACGGCACAGCCCGGCGCGGTTCGGAAGAGGCGGCGCTGACCCGCCGTATGGATCTGCTGTCCCATCCGCTCATGGCGGTGCGTGCGGCGCTTGATCCGGCCAGTACGGTGATCAATCGCCGCCGCGACGGCAACCTGACCCTGGTGGACATCACCACTGGGGCAGGCGCCATGTTCATACTGGCGGTCAACAACGACACCGGCCTGCCGCACTGGGTCAGCTGGCTTGAGCCCCATGAGAACCTGGGCGAGCTCACACAATGGGCGCAGTACAGCGCCTGGCTGCCGGTAGATGGCCTGCTGCTGCCGATGAGTATCAATGTGGTATCGGACTGGAAGGACACGGTAATGATGCGCCTGCATATCGATCGCTACGTGGTGAACGGCCCGACGGCCACGCAAGCCGCGCCCGCCGCCGTCAGGAACGCACCGGCGCCGGTGCCCAACTACACTGTCACCGCAGAACCGGTGGCCGACCACGTATGGCACATGATCGGCAACAACGGCGCCAACTCGGTGCTGCTGGAGTTTGACGACCACCTGACCCTGTTCGAGTTGCCGACCAACCGCGCCTGGTCGCGTGCAATCATCGAGAAGGCCTATGAGACCGTGCCGGGCAAGCCGATCACCCAGGTCATCATTTCCCACCACCATTTCGACCACACCGGCGGCCTGCGCGAAGCCATCGCCGAGGGCATCACCATCGTCGCCCAGGAAGGCAACATGGACTGGTTCCGTGCCTTGAGCGAGCGCAACGTTACCACCTTCCACGACAATCTCAGCCGCAACCCGCGGCCCATCAGCACGCTGGCTGTTGACGACTATTTACAGTTGTCTGACGGCTCACTGACCGTCGATGTCTACCACACCATGAGCAACGCCCACATGGCCGATGGGTTATTGGCCTACATTCCCGGACACAAGCTGCTGATCCAGGGCGACCTGTTCGACATGAACTGGGAAGTGTATTTCTGGGGCAATACCTACGACGACAACATCGCTTACCGCAACCTCGACGTTGTGCGCGACGTGCCCATCCATGGCCGCGTCACGCCGATTGCCGACGTACACCGTATCCTGGAGGAGCAGAAGGTCAATGCCCGGGCGTTATGCGCGCAGGTGGACAGCGTTAGCCTGTCGATGCCGGGGTGCCCGCTGGCGTGGGATTGAACTGAAAGAGAAAGTGAAAAGGCCGGGTAATCCCGGCCTTTTTTTATACCAATGTCTGGCGGTCCGGGAAAGCCTTGGCCCAGCGGTTGATGCGCACCGATGCGCGCAGGCCGTTGGTCCAGAACGGGTCGTCCTTGAATACCTCCCTGACACCGGCCTCATCTTCCGCTTCCACGATCCATAACCCGCCCAGTGGTTTATCGCTAGGCACCTCGCGCATGGAGCCGGCGACCAGCACCTGATCCTTCATCTTGTCGAGAAAGTCGAAATGATCCTGCAGCAGTTTGGTCCTGAGGTCACCGGAATCTGGCTTGTCTTCGAATTGCACGATATACAGCATGGTGTTCTCCCTGTTTTTATTAACAACAGTCAGTTGGTCGGACTCGGAGTCGTGTCGGCGACATGCCCGGCGGCGTAGCGGTAGGCGGGCATAAACGCCATCAGGATGGCCGATGCCAGCAGGATCGCTGCCGCGGCGTAGAGGCCGTTATCGTAGGACAGATCGGCCGTCATCTCGCGCAGCTTCGGCATACCCCAGATGCCGACGGCGGAGCCGAGATAGAACACCCCGAAGATGACCCCGTAAACGCGCCCGTAGGCGAGGTAGCCGTAGTAGCGCTTGATCAGGAAAGCGAGCACGTCGAACTCGGCGCCGAGCAGGAAGCCGATCAGCAGCGCGCTCACGTAACCCCATTCCGGTGCGACGGCGTACAGGACGCAGGCAATGGCGCCACCGACGGACACGATGGTCATGACACGCGGGGCGAACACGTGGTCGATGACAAAACCAACGGCTACGCGCGCAAAGAGCAGACCGAAGCCGAACGTGGTCTGCAGGCGCGTGGTTTCATCGGCGGTCCAGCCGGCATCGCGAAGTAGCGGCACCTGCTGTGTCACGAGGCTGGTGGCAGTCATGCCGAGCAGGAAGAAGCCCAGGTTCAGCATCCAGAAGGTGGGCTCGCGCATCGAGTCCTGGAAGGACAGGCCGAAGGCGTGGTTAGCCTTTCTTTTATGAGTGTCTTCGGCGGAGGGTTCTTTCAGGCAGTACGCCACCACCGGCCAGCTGATGAACAGAACCAGTGCTGCGATGGCCAGGATGGCATGACGCCAGCTGTAGGCGGCGATGATTGGGCCGATCACCAGCATGGGCAGGAAAGTGCTGCCAACGCCGATGCCGGCATTGGCGCAGCCGAGTGCCAGGCCGAGCTTGCGGTCGAACCACGGTGTCACTGCCTGCAGGTAACCGAGCGGCCACAGGCCCAGGCCCGCGATCGGCACCAGCGCCCACAGGAAGTAGTACACGTAAATATTGTTCGGCGTGAAGTAGATGGCGCCGAGGCTGAGGGCGAACAGGGGAATCGAGGTCAGCACGACGCGGCGCGGACCGAAGCGGTCGACCAGCATGCCCTGCAGCGGCGACATCACCACGATCATGTAGGCGACCAGCGAGAAGGCGAAGGACACGTCGGAGCGCAGCCAGCCGAACTCGGCCTCGATGGGACCGATATAGGCGGACACGGTGAGGTTGGCGATAACGCTCGGGCCTAGCGCGAGACCGATCATGGCGCCGAAGGTGGTGAGAATGGCCGGGCGTGACACCTCGGATGCAGTGCTGGTCATGGATTCCCCCTGGTCGTGCTTATTATTGTTTCTATTTATTACTTTTTATTTCTGCCGGGCAACATCCGTTTGAAGACATCGTCCTTCTGTACATGATGGTGCCAAATGGCGGCGCCGGCATGGACGGCAATCAGCATCCAGAACAGCCAGGGTCCCATGATGCCGTAATGCAAGGTATCGAAAAATGTGTCCCACTGCGAGTCCGAAATGCCGACCGTGTCATAGATCCAGGCCGAGACCGGGGAACCCAGGAAGGGCGGGATGCGGAATGCCCCGTAATCCACGCCACCGCCGTTGCCGAGGTAGCCGGTGACCGGCATGGCGATCAGGAAAAAGTACAGGAAGCCATGGCTCAGACCAGAGGCCCGGCGCTGCCAGCGCGGCATGTGGTCCGGCAGTGCCGGCTGGATATTGGTGGCGCGCCAGTAAAGCCGGAACAGCACCGGCACCAGGATCGAAAAGCCCACCACCTTGTGGATGTTGAGGCCAGGCAGGGGGAAGGCGTCGGACTGGCTCTTCAGGTAAAGAATGATGAGGTAGGCAGCAAGCACCCAGAGCGCGATCAGCCAGTGCAGCCATTTCGCCACGCTGCCATAGCTTGAACGCGAATTCTTCAGCATCCGTGAATCAGGTTATTCACTGCCCAGGCCGGCAGCGCGGTCGCGGAAGGTGTTGAACAGGGATTCGTCGCTCGGCACGCAGCGGTCCTCGAGGATGCCGGACCAGCCGCCGATCTCCATGGCTTCCTTGGGGATCAGCGCCCACACCTTGGTGCTGGAGGTCCACGGCGCGGTGTAGGTGACCGGGTCATCCAGGGTCAGCACCACGCGCAGGCGGTTCGGGGTGGGGCGGTCCCAGCGTTCGGTCAGCACAGCCTGGTCGCTGATGGGAAAACCGTACTGGTCGAGCCACTGGCGGTCGTCGAACCCGGTGGAGGTCACCACCAGGGTGTCACCCTGCCATTCGCCCACGGAGTAGCCGTTGAAGCGTGGCAGGTAGTCGTCCACGTTGGGGATCGGCCGCCCGTCCAGCCAGATATCGCGGAAATCCCAGGTCCATTCGAACAACTGCAGGATGCGGTCACCTGTCTGCACCATCTCCATCACACCGCCACCCCCGGCGAAGGTGATCAGGCGGGGCAATCCCAGGGGTTCGCAGCGCATTTCAGGGTCGTTGCCGAAGGCGGGCAGGATGGCACGGCGAAAACCGATATCGAGTTCGGGGCGGGCAGTTGCCGCCGCACTGCCGAGCTCCAGGCCGCGCGCGGGCTTGTTGAGATCAAACCGGCGCTGGCCTTCGGCAGTGCGTGGTGGCGGCTCACCATGAAACCCGTAATTCGGGAAGATCAGTGTGTCACGGCATTCGGGGCATGGTGGCTGGCCGGAAATATCCGGCGCCCGGCTCCACAGGCCGCTGAAATCGTGTTTGTCATAGGCCGAGGTGTCCGTATCGGAGAAGGTCATGTCCTGCGCGCTCGCGACCGGGGCCAGCAACGCCAGCACAATGAGGAAGCGGTGTGTGGTCATGGCGCAGCCCCCGGCAACACGATGTCGCCTTCGGGTTGCAGGCCGCCGGGCACGCCGTCGAGATCAGGCGCCTGCAGGTTGGGTCGGCTGCCGCCGATCTCGTCACCGTTTTCCGCCTGGACTTTCATGACGATGCCGCTGAAGCCGCTCGCACGGGACGTGCCAAGGGTCAGTTTCACGCGGGTGCCCGGTTTCAGTTGATCGTTGGTCTTGCCCTTTGTCCAGCCCTGGCGCGCCATCATGGACGGGTTGGTCAGCAGCTCGCTCACCCAATGTTCCACTTCGCCGCCCTCGACGACACGATCAAAGGTCATGGTCGGGTGCGGGTTCATGTAGCGGAACTCGGTCACCGTTGCCCAGGTAGTCCAGAGTTTGTCGATGTCGTAGGAAATGCTGCTGCCATGATGGGCGCCGGCTGTTCCGGCGATAACGATCAGTACCAGGGCCGGCAGGGGTTTCAGAAAATTTTTCATCAGTCGGTTTCTCTTCGGTTAATTGCCAACGAGGTTGTTGTACATGGCTTCGATGAATGTGTCGTCGCTCCACGTACCGCCGCTCCTGCCGAAAACACCCTGGTAGTCGAGCAGCGGGCGGGTTGCCTTGAGGGCATCCAGAGACATGCCGCCGTCGATGGCACTCTGTACGCGGTCGCGCAGGATGGTGTACATGTCGCGGTATTCGGCAACGTCGGATTCATCGTACAGGCGGCCGTGGCCCGGGATCACCAGCGTGCCGCCCTGGGCGCGCGTTTCCGCCACGGTGATGTCGAGAATGCGGTTGAGCGCGGCGATATGACCCTGCACGGTCCCGCCCTGGTCGGCGTAGGAGCGCGGGAAGGCGCCGGTGCTGATGATGTCACCGGCGGCGACGACGTCGGAGCCGCGGAAGAACACCAGCGAGTCGCTGTCCGTATGTGCATTCGGCACCTTGATGATCTCGATGGCTTCGCCATTGAAGTAAATCACCTTGTTGTCGCCGTAATAGGTATCCATCACCAGCAGGCCCGCTTCCTGTTCGGCGAGCGCAAGACGCAGGCCCACGTTCTCGTGGGCGAGAATCGCGGCGCGCTGGTTAGGCTCATCCGACAGCACGACGTTGCCGCCGGTGTGATCCGGATGCCAGTGCGTGTTGATGAGG
>JALRBG010000130.1 GCA_023257855.1 Pseudomonadales bacterium
GACGAGAAACCATTCACGTTTCCGCGCTGGCGCGGCCGCATCATCCTGACCCGTGATCCTGATGGCGAGGAGCGCTGCGTCGCCTGCAATCTGTGCGCCGTGGCCTGTCCGGTGGATTGCATCGCCCTGCAGAAGACCGAGGATGAAAACGGACGCTGGTACCCGGAATTCGTCCGCATCAATTTTTCCCGCTGCATCATGTGCGGATTCTGCGAGGAGGCCTGCCCGACCCACGCAATCCAGCTCACCCCGGATTTTGAAATGGCCGAATACGTACGCCAGGATATGGTGTGGGAAAAAGAGCACATGCTGATCAACGGCACCGGCAAGTACCATGATTACAACTTCTACAAGATCGCCGGCAAGGCCATTGGCGGCAAGGGCAAGGGAGAGGCGCGCAACGAACTGCCGCCGACTGACCGCAGGAGCCTGCTGCCATGAGCGTGATGTTTTACGGTTCCGCAATCATTGCCATTCTCGCCACCCTCATGGTGATTACGAGAACAAATATCGTGCATGCCCTGCTGTACTTCATTGTCTCGCTGCTGGCGATTGCCGTGATTTTCTATACCCTGGGCGCGCCGTTTGCCGCCGCTCTTGAAGTCATCGTTTACGCCGGGGCCATCATGGTGATGTTCCTCTTTGTGGTGATGATGCTGAATCTGGGGCAGGTGACCCAGGACCAGGAAAAGGCATGGCTGGTGCCGTCCATCTGGATCGGGCCGACCATCATGGCCATTCCGCTGCTGATTGCCGTCGTTTACGCCATCAACATGAACCAGGAAGTCATGGCACACACCGAGGTAACGGCGAAGGACATTGGTGCCGCATTATTCGGACCCTATGTGCTGGCGGTCGAACTAGCGTCCATGCTGCTGCTGGCAGGCCTGGTCGGCGCATACCACCTGGCCAGGAAATAACAGGATAACGAGAGGAATACCACCCGTGTTCGAGCTGCCACAAATCACGATGCAAACCGTCCCGATGGAGCATGGCCTGCTGCTTGCAGCCATCCTGTTCGTCATGGGCCTGGTTGGCGTACTGACACGGCGCAACCTGGTGTTTGTCCTCATGTCGCTGGAAATCATGCTTAACGCCACAGGCCTCGCGTTCATTGTGGCCTCGTCACGCTGGGGTCAGGTGGACGGACAGATCATGTTCCTCATGATCATCAGCCTGGCGGCTGCGGAAGTGGCTGTGGCCCTGGGTCTCGTGTTGCAGCTGTTTCACAAGCGCAAGACGCTGGATATCAATATCCTGGGTGACATGAAAGGCTAGGCCTTCGGCATAAACCAATTGAAAGTTAAAAGAGAAGACTGAACAGATGTTAGACCTTTTGTGGCTGGTGCCAGTAATTCCTTTCATAGGATTCCTAATCCTGACACTGACCTTTGGTAAATTACCCCAGGTGCCCGCCGGTATTATCGGCGCGGGCTCCATCGGTCTGTCTTTCGTCTTCGCCCTGCTGGCTGGCAGCAGTTTCATGGCTGCCGATATCAGCTCCTACTCCCAGTCCCTGTGGACGTGGATGTCCGTGGGTGATTTCGAGGTCGGATTCAATCTCTATCTCGATGGCGTATCGCTGACGATGATGTATGTCATCACCGGCATCGGCTTCCTCATTCATGTCTATGCCACCGGTTACATGAGCGGCGATCCCAGTTTCGCGCGCTTCTTCGCGTACATGAACCTGTTCGTCTCCGCCATGCTCATCCTGGTGCTGGCCGACAACCTGGCCCTCCTGTTCATGGGCTGGGAAGGCGTGGGCCTGTGTTCATACCTGTTGATCGGCTTCTGGTACACGGATCCGCATAACGGCTATTGCGCACGCAAGGCATTTGTCATGACCAGGGTAGGGGACGCCTTTATGGCGCTTGGCCTGTTCACCCTGTTCGTCAGCACTGGCACCCTGAACATGCAGGAAGCCATGCTCAATGCCGAGACCCAGTGGGAAGTGGGTTCCGGTGTCGCCACCGCCGTGACCCTGCTGATCCTTGGCGGCGCCGTCGGCAAGTCCGCCCAGCTGCCGCTACAGACCTGGTTGCCTGATGCCATGGCGGGTCCGACCCCAATCTCCGCCTTGATCCATGCCGCCACCATGGTGACCGCCGGTGTCTACCTGATTGCCCGCACCCATGTCCTGTACATGCTGGCACCCGAAGTGCAGTACCTGGTGGGCGTCATCGGCGCCATCACGCTGCTCATGGCCGGTTTCACCGCACTGACGCAGAACGACATCAAGAAAGTGCTGGCGTTCTCTACGGCAGTCACAGCGACAGTGCCTGACTTACTGTAGGATTGGCTTCACGACTGAGAGGATGGCCGTCTTGTC
>JALRBG010000150.1 GCA_023257855.1 Pseudomonadales bacterium
CGCAGATGCGGTTGGGATTGTCGCCGCCGTGGATTACGCCCAGGTTCAGTGTCGGCATGTCGATGACGAAATGCGGGTTGCGGTATTCCATCTGCAGCTGCTGGCGAAAGCGCATCAGTGCACTGATAACGTCGTACATGGCTTCCAGGGCATTGCGGCCGAGCGCAGGGTTGGACGAATGGCCGCTCCTTCCCTGCACATGGATGCCCTCCATCATGATGCCCTTGTGCATATGGATGGGGCGCAGGCTGGTGGGTTCGCCGATCACCGCCGCGCGCGCCTTCGGCCTGCCTTGCGCCGCCAGGGTGCGTGCGCCCTCCATGGAGCTTTCTTCGTCGGCGGTGGCGAGGATGATCAGCGGCTGCTGCAAGTCAGTGTCGAGGAAATCCTGCACCGCTTCATGTACCACGGCAAAGAAGCCTTTCATGTCGGTGGCACCGAGGCCGTAGAGACGATTGTCCTTTTCCGTCATGCCCAGCGGATTGAAATTCCACAGGCCTTCATCGAACGGCACGGTGTCGGTGTGCCCGCTCAGCACCAGGCCGCCGGGGCCGGAGCCCAGCGTGGCGATTAAATTGGCCTTTTTATGAGCCGCAGGCGCTGAGTGTTGGCCGGGCACATCCACCAGCTCGCAGGTGAAGCCAAGGTCGGCAAAGGTATCCGCCAGCAGGTTGATGACGCCCAGGTTGCTCTGGTCGATGGCCGGGTTCGAGGAACTCACCGAGTGTTCGGCAAGCAGGCGATTGAAAAGATCGTTGAATCTGGCAGGCATGGGCATTCAGGGTGCAGAGATGAGTAAAGCGACCCGGTCGCAGCGCGCCGCCATGATGAAATCGTTGCGGTTCAGGCCGCCGGTGACATGGGTCCACCACGTGACGGTCAGCTTGCCCCATGTGACATGCATGTCGGGATGATGGTTGACCTGTTCGCCCATGCAGCCGATCTTGTGGGCAAGATCGATCACCTTGAGGTAATCACTGAAGCGGAACTCGCGCACCAGTCTGTCCATGCCGTCATCCTGGATAACACACCAGTCGGGAACCTGCGCGAGCAGGGATTTCATGTCTTCCGGCACAAGCGGGGCATCGCCTTTTTTATTGAGGATGACGTTTTCGTCGGCAAGTGACGGCATGATTATTCCTTGTCCTTGATTTCTTTGTCTTTCAAAACGGCGGCGGTCAGGCGCGACACGCACACCAGCTTGTTGTCCTTGTCGACGATATTGATTTCTACGACCACCGTGGTACGGCCGATATGCACGGGCCGGGCGATGCCCGTAACCATCGGCGGCCTGCCCGGCCTCACGTGGTTGGCGTTGATGTCGAGCCCGACGATATGAAAGCCCGGTGGGGTGCACAGGTTGGCCGCCACGCTGCCCAGGGTTTCCGCGAGCACCACCGAAGCGCCGCCGTGAATGATGCCCATATGCTGCTGCGTGCGTTGATCCACGGGCAAGGTACCCTTGAGGAAGTCCTCGCCGAGCTCGGTGATTTCCAGGCCTACGTGTTCGGTCATGGTGCCCTTGGTCAGGCCCATGATTTTTTCAACCGTGGCCTGTTTTTTCCAGATAGCCAAAATTTTTCCTCAGGTGCAGCCCGCGGGAAACAGGGCGTCGGTTTTGCCGGTGATGCGGTAGACGGCAAGGCCCAGCCATTCCCGGAAATTTTCATTCAACGATTTTAGGTTGCTGGCCAGATCCGGGTCGAAGCGCAGCTGCCTGCCCGGCATTGTGCCATGATCGACCGGCCAGGGAATAACCGGCCATCCCGCGGCACAGAATACGCCGACCGCCCTCGGCATGTGTGATGCAGACGTCACCAGCACCCAGGTCTCTCCCGCTTCAGGTTTCACTAGTGCTTTGCTTAGCACGGCGTTCTCATGCGTGTTGCGCGAATCCCGCTCCAGTTCCAGGCGGCTTCTGTCCACGCCGAGGCTTTCCAGAAGGTACAGCGCGATGTCGGCTTCACTATAGGCCTGGTCGAGGATGGCACCGTTGCCGCCGGTGAACACCAGTTTCGCCCTGCGATGCTGCCCGGCCAAGCTGACGAAGGCCAGGTAGCGCTCGACGGCATCACCGAGTTCGGGCTGGTCCCAGATATAGGATTTCAGGGGATCTGCGGCGCCACCCAGCATGATGATCCCGTCGATCCTGTCCGGTAATTCGGGATTGGTATCAAAACGGTTTTCCAGCGGGATGGCAATCCAGTCGCCGAGCGGGATAAAGGTGGCGATGGTGAGCAGCACGGCACCGGCGGCAAGGGCCAGCCTCGCCAGGCGGGCTTTGTCCAGGAACAGCAGGACGATGCCGGCCAGCAGGACAAGGTACAGCAGATTTGCCGGAGACAGCAGCGCCCAGACAATTTTAGACAGGTAAAAAAACAGGGTGTTCAGCATCGGGAACCACGGCCGGGCAAAGGATTACCGGCAACGTGGAATTATCAACCATGCCGGGGATTATCTCAAACGCGTGAAGTTCAGTCGTTGGTCAGCAACGCCCGGGTTTCATCCAGGGACTTGCCCGTCTGTTCCATGCAGAGGGTGAGCGCATCAAGACCATAGATACTGGTCAGGCGGTCGATACACGTAACGGAACAGCCGAGTTGCAGCAGCTTGGTTATGTCGAGGTCGGTTACAGCGTGAATCTGTTCCAGCGACAGGCCGTACTCCCGGCAATAGCTTTCAGGGAAGGCGCGGAACGATTTACGATTGCCGGGGGAAAGCAGGGATGAGCACATCTTGTTGAGAACGGCGCGCTCGCTAATGGTGTTTTCACACAACTCATGCAGGGGGGTGCAGTTCTTTCTACCTGCCGCCCGAACATGTGCTATGGAAATAACCTTGGACATGGCGGTCATTGTTTACCGGTTTGCCGGAAACCGGCAACGCCATTTTCAGTGCTGATTGATCCACGTCAACCGGAATACCAAGATGATCCCGGACTCGTGAATTGTGCTACCTGGCGGCGTGGCAGATCGCATTGAGGGCGTCTTGCTTGTTGATGTGGATTTCACGACCGTCCACCTTGATGATGCCTTCCTTTTGCAGGCGGCTGAAAGTGCGGTTGACGGTTTCGATGGTCAGGCCCAGGAAGTTGCCGATATCCATGCGCGACATGGGCAGGCGCAAGGAGTTGGGTGACAGGTGGCGGCGCCCGTAGCGGCGTGACAGGCTGAGCAGCAGGGTAGCGACCCGGCCCTCGGCGTTTTTCTTGCTTAGCGTCATCATCATATGGTGATCAGCCTAGATCTGCTGGCTCATGAGCTGGAAGAAATGGTGCTGCAGTTTTGGCAGTTGTAGGGACAGTTCCTCAAGCCGCGCGAAGGGAATTTCACAGACCGTGGAGGTTTCCATGGCCACGACATTGCATCCATGCTTGTTGCTGCCGATGCCGTCGAAACCGAGGATCTCGCCGGGCAGGTAAAAGCCGGTGACCTGTTCCACGCCGTCGTCATCGAGAAGGTAGGTCTTGATGGAGCCGGAGCGCACGGCAAAGATGGAAGTGAAATTGTCGCCTGAACGGTACAGGTGCTCGCCGGCATGGATGGGACGGCTGCGCCGGATTATGTCATTGACGCGGTCGATATCCTTGATATCCATGGCAATGGGCAGGCACAGACCCTTGAGATTGCAGTCAGCACAAGAGGACTGGATGAAGCCATGGTCGCAGGCAATATTGTAGGGATCGCTCGACATATTCCTTCTCACATAAGAAGCAGAGCTACTGTACTTGATGAAGCCGGGATGCGGAAGTTGCTTAACCTGTTGTTAAATAAGAATTTAAACAACGATTTTCCCGGTGCTGAAGAGGGTGGCCTGGCCGCCGCAGGCCTTGTTGGTGAGGGCGTCGACGACGAACAGGGGAATTTCCACTACCACTCCAGAGTGGTAAGCATCATGGCTGGAAGTGTACCGGAATATCGCCGTGCGGTTGATCCGGTTCCGGCATAAATTCGGCCAGGACATCATTCAGGAAGGAAAACCCGGGGCCAGTTGTGGACAGCCTGTCCTGCTGCACAAGTTTCCTGGCGCGAAGTTTGGCCAGGACCGGT
>JALRBG010000228.1 GCA_023257855.1 Pseudomonadales bacterium
ACAAGACGATGATGAATAATGAATTCGAATTCGGGTTCGCGGTGGACTGGATGCGCAAGGACCTCGGCATTGCCATGGAAGAAGCCGGCAAGAACGGCGCCACCCTGCCCGTCACCAAAATCGTGGACGGCTACTATGCCAAAGTGCAGGAGATGAGTGGCAATCGCTGGGACACTTCCTCGCTGATCGCACTGCTCGAAAAAGGCTGACGCAACGCACTGCCCAGGCAAGCAATTCGCTTTATAAACAATCGGTTAAATTTAGCAGGGGTTATTGACGCGCCTGTGTTTTCTGGCTACAGTCAGTCGTGAATTAGGCACGCCTGCTGTTCATTAATGCCGTAAATTAGCGCCGTAAATAAGCAGTTGCTATATGGAATTACACGACAGTCACGCCCACATTCTAAGACTCAACATTGCTGGTCACCCCATCGAGTGGCTCACCTGGCAGGAAGCCACTACCCTCTACGCAAGAGAACTCATCACCTGGACCCTTGGCGACACCATTCGCAAGATCCATGGCGGCACCTCTCGCATGACCGGCGAACAATCCTGTATCGAACTGCACAGCATCGTGGCCTGTGCTGGCGAGCTGCATCACGGCCAGCCGAAAAAACCGGCACTGAGCAACCGCATCCTGTTCCGTCGCGACCAGAACCTGTGCATGTACTGCGGCAAGGAATTCATGGACAAGGACTTGAGCTGCGATCACATCATTCCGACTTCCCGCGGCGGCTCCAATACCTGGGTCAACGTGGTTGCCGCCTGCCGGCGCTGCAATCATTTCAAGCAGGATCGCACGCCAGAAGAGGCGCACATGGAATTGCTGGCATTGCCTTACGAACCCAATCCCGCCGAATATCTCGCGCTTGTGAATTCAAAACGTATACGCGCTGACCAGATGGAGTTCCTCAAATCACAATTTTCTAAGAATTGTAGATTACAGTAGCTGCGTCGGATGCGGCCTGCGGCCTTATCCGACCTACAGCTGACCCGAATAAAGTTGTAGGTCGGATGAGACCATTGCCTGCAATGGTCGACATCCGACGAAGACATCAATCCTTCAGGAATTTGTAGACGAGTGACTGGAACAGTTCGGGTTCCTCTGTCTGCAGCCAGTGGCCGGCACCGGGAATGGGAGTGATGGTCGCGTTGGGGAAGCGTTTGAGGATGTCTTTTTCATTTTTCTTGAGAATGTAGTTCGACTTGCCCCCTTTCAGGAACAGCACTTCACCCTCGAAGACGGCATCTGCCGGTACATTGTCGATCAGGTTGTTGTAATACTTGCGGATGGCATCCAGGTTCATGCGCCAGGTGTAGCTGCCCTGATCATCCCTGACAAGATTGGCCAGCAGGAAATCGCGTATGCTTTTTTCCGCAATATATTCGGACAGGATCTCATCCGCATCCTGCCTGCCGTCGATGAGATCCAGGTTAAGCGACTTCAAACCGGCAAGGATTGCCTCATGCTGCGGTTCGTATTTTGACGGCGCTATATCCACGATCACCAGTTTCTTGACCAGGTTGGGCCATGTCAGGGCCAGTTGCATGGCGGTCTTGCCGCCCATGGAATGGCCGATGAAGCTGGCGCGGCCGATGCCGTGCAAGCGCATGGTGTCACGCACATCCGCGGCCAGGATGTCGTAAGACATGGCGTCTTCCCATTCGGAGCGGCCATGGTTGCGCTGGTCCATGCCATATACCTTGAAGGCATTGGCAAAAACCTTGGCATGCTGGCCCCAGTTGCCCTGGTTGCCAAACAGGCCATGCAGGATGACCAGCGGCTCTCCTTCTTCAGAATATTGCTTGCAGAACAGTTTCATGACGCAAACCAACCTTCTGTGCTACACAGTTGTCAGGTAATACGAACTCAGGAAAGATTTTCCTTGATCCACTTCATGACATCATCATGGTGAGTCTTGGTGTTCACCTTTTCCATGATGCAACGCACCTTGCCTTCCTTGTCGAGGATGAAGGTGGTGCGTTTCAGGCCTATGAATTCCCGACCCATGAATTTTTTCAGTCCCCAGACACCGTACTTGTCGGCGACCTTGTGATCCTCATCGGAAAGCAGGGTGAAGTTGAGGTTGTCGCGCTCGGCAAACTTGGTCAGGCGGGGATACGCATCGATGCTCACACCCAGCACTTCCACGCCTATTTTCTTCAGGGTCTTTTCGCTGTCGCGGATGCCGCAGGCTTGCACGGTGCAGCCGGGTGTCATCGCCTTGGGATAGAAATACAGCACCACGGTACTGCCCGAATAATCCTTCAGGCTGTGCTTGTCACCGTTCTGATCCTGCAGGGTGAAAGCCGGTGCCTTGCTGCCAATCCTGGGTAATGCCATGGGGTCTCCTTTTTATGGGCGTGAAGGATAACCCCGAGCCCACGGCGCGTCAAAATGGATTTTACGGGTTTGCGAGCGCGGTCAGTTCGCCTTCCAGGTCGGCGTCAGGATAGGGTTTCCGGAACAGGTTCGCCTCGGTTTGGCCGCATAAACGGAACAATCGGGAACATGGGTTAGGAAGGGTGAATTATTGTCAGGCCAGGCGGGCCAGCAGGTCTTCCGGGACGAACGGACGCCCCTTTTCATTGAGTGAGGTGGCGGTAATGCGGCCTTCCAGCATGACCTTGCCGTCGCTGGCGCGGCAGATCTGCTGGTGAAAAACGATGCGCAGGCGCCCGTCCCGCTCGAACCGGGTCTGCACGGTGAAACGATCGCCGCTGGTCAGCGAAGCCCTGAAATCCAGTTCCGCCTGCACCACCACCAGGTGGATGCCCTGCCGGGTGACTTCGGCAAAATCGATGCCGCGATCCTTCAGGAACTCGTGGCGGGCGTGCTCGAGGTAGTTCATGTACACGGCATTGTTGACCACGCCCTGCAGGTCGCATTCATAGTCCCGGACAGCCAGGGAAATTTCGTGGGGATTGCTCATGCCGGACTCCAAAATCGCCAGGTGGTGGGCATTGTAGGGGATTCATCCGGCCAGCCCAATGCACAAAAGCGGCAAAAAGTTATCCACAGCGGTGAATAACTGCCCATCCTGTGGATAAATCTGTGCAGGAAATAACCGGACAGAGTCAGGGGTAATTCGCCCTGGCGCATTTAGACCCATCAGTCTGGAACCCTGTACTCAATAATTCCATTTTTTTCAGTATGTTATCTCTGATCCGCGGAAAAATTCACGAGTTATTAAAATTTGTTAAGACACAGTATTACGAGGATATCCTATGTGCATAAAACTATTGGATTTATTGCCCATTACCCCTGATATTGCACCAACATCAGGTCACTCATTGACCAGGTCCGCCCCGCCGGGTTGTAAATTTTTCGCAAGAATCCCGCACCGTAGTGGCGCATAAACCGGCTGCCTGAAAGAAATCCGTCACCCCCTTGATCACTTCTACAGAGCAACGCATAGTCACTACCGACAACCAGGAGATATTGCATGCAACGAATTACCCGACTACTCA
>JALRBG010000212.1 GCA_023257855.1 Pseudomonadales bacterium
CAGGTCGAACTCGCGCATCCACGTCTCGTAGAGCGCCTGCTCCGGCTCGCGCTGCGACATCGTCACGCGCAGCCGCGGATGGCGCGCCGCCAGTTCGGTCAGCATCTGCGGCATGAAGGCCGAGGCGGCGGACTGGAAAACGGCGAGGCGGACGGTGCCCGACGCCGTCGAATGCTGTGCGGCGACGTCCGAGGCGGCCTTTTTCTTATCCCGAAATCCAGCAAAAACGCTCCCCCCTGTTAACCAGACGGCCCTCAACCCGGAGAAGGGCCATGCATGCAACACGTTCCGCACGTTACAACACCGCTGGTGGGATCACCGTATACCGCGCCAGCGTCAGTACGCCTTACGCAAACGCCGCCGCTGAAATTAGCAAGGCGCTCGATGCACAGCGCGGCGTCCTGTTTACATCGAACTTCGATTTCCCGGGACGCTACACACGCTGGGATATCGGTTTTGTGAACCCGCCCCTGGCAATTTCTGCTGCAGGCCGGGCATTGGCCTTTACGGCGCTCAATGCCCGCGGCCGCGTGCTGCTGAAGTTCCTGGCACCAGTGGTCGGCGCTTGCGAAGCGGTCAAGAGCGTCCAGCAAATCCGGGACGGCCTGGTGGCTTCCCTGAAGCCGCCGCGCCCGGTGGTCTTCGAAGAGGAGCGCAGCCGCCAGTACTCGGTGTTTTCCGTGCTCCGTGACGTGATCGCGCAGTTTTACAGCCGTGCTGACGGCTTCCTGGGGCTATATGGTGCCTTCGGTTACGAACTGGCCTTCCAGTTCGAAGCCATCGACATGAAGCAGAAGCGGAGATCGGGTGGGCAGGACCTGGTGTTGTACCTGCCCGATGAAATCCCGGCGGTGGACCATAGCAAGGAAAGCGCTAGGCGCTACAGCTACGATTTCGAGTTTGAGGATACCTCGACCCGTCACCTGCCGCGCACGGGTGCCCGCGAGGTTTTCCTGCCGCCCGACCAAGATACAGCAGTAGAAGCTTGCGACCATGCACCCGGTGAATATGCGCAAACGGTACGCAAGGCGATCGAATATTTTGTGCGCGGTGACCTGTTCGAAGCGGTTCCGGGGCAGATGTTCCGGGAGCCGTGCAGGGATGCGCCGTCGGCAATCTTCAGGCGGCTGTCCCTGCGCAATCCGTCACCCTATGGCGCCTTCATCAATCTCGGCGAGCAGGAATACCTGGTCGCGGCGTCCCCGGAAATGTTTGTTCGCGTGGAGGAAAGCGATGCGGGCATGCGTGTCGAAACCTGCCCCATCTCCGGTACCATCGCCCGCGGCAGTGATGCCATGGAAGATGCCGCCCGCGTGAAAGCGCTGCTCAACTCGGCCAAGGACGAAGCGGAGTTGTCCATGTGCACGGATGTCGACCGCAACGACAAGTCGCGCATCTGCATCCCGGGGTCGGTCAGGGTGATCGGTCGTCGCCAGACGGAAATGTACTCACGCCTGATTCACACGGTGGATCATGTCGAGGGGTTGCTGCGTCCTAAATTCGATGCGCTCGATGCCTTCCTGTCCCACGCCTGGGCGGTTACCGTGACCGGTGCCCCGAAGCAGGCAGCCATCCAGTTCATCGAGGATCACGAGAAGTCGCCGAGGCGGTGGTACGGCGGCGCGCTGGGCTTTCTCAAGTTCAACGGCGAGATCAATACCGGACTGACCCTGCGTACGATTCACATCCAGGACGGCATTGCCGAAGTCCGCGCCGGGGCGACCCTGCTGTTCGATTCCGACCCGGAAGCGGAGGAGGCGGAAACGCGGCTCAAGGCCTCGGTTTTATTGTCGGCCATCCGTAATGATTATGCCGGGATCCCTGCACCGGGGATGCACAAACACCTGTTAGGGCAGGATTTGCATGTGCTCATGGTGGACCATCGTGATTCCTTCGTGCATACCCTGTCCGCTTATTTCCAGGAAACCGGTGCCTGGGTCAGCACTGTCCGCCCCGAACATGTCGCCTTTGCGCTCGAAGCGAGAAAACCGCATCTCGTGGTGCTGTCACCGGGGCCGGGCAGGCCGCAGGATTTTCACCTGGACCATACTCTGCAACAGTGCCTGAAGCATGACCTGCCGGTATTTGGCGTGTGCCTGGGCCTGCAGGGCATCGTCGAGTATTTCGGCGGCTCGCTGGCCACGCTCGAGACTCCCGTTCACGGCAAGGGTTCCGAACTGGTCCGGGCCAGCGGATTCCTGTTTGACGGCGTGGAACTGCCTGTCAGCATCGGGCGCTACCATTCCCTGGTGGCTGACAGGGTGCCGGACTGCCTGGAAGTGACGGCGCGCACGCAGGACGGTTTCGTCATGGCGATCGAACATGCCAGCCTGCCGGTCAGCGCAGTGCAGTTTCACCCGCAGTCGATTCTGAGTCTCGGCAACGAATGTGGTGTAAAAATCATCGGGAACGTGGTCAGGCAAGTTACAATGCGCCACACGAACCATGCACCGGAAAAGGCGGCACAGATTGTTTGATACATTCGGGTTAGACGAGAAGCTCCTGAAAGGACTGGCTGCCGCCGGTTTGAAAAACCCCACGCCGGTACAACAGGTGGCGATTCCTGCCGTGCTGTCCGGCAGGGATATCCAGGCCAGCGCCCGTACCGGCAGTGGCAAAAGCGCGGCATTCCTGTTGCCGATACTGCAGCGGATGCTGGATACCCCGTCACCGAGGACGGCAACGCGCTGCCTGGTGATCAGCCCGACACGCGAACTGGCGCTGCAGCTGGACAAGCATTGCAGCGAACTGGCGAGATTCACGCCCGTGACCTCACTGGTGATCGTCGGCGGGGAAGGCCTGCGTTCGCAGCAGGCAAAAATCCGCAAGAATCCGGAAATCATTATCGGTACACCTGGACGTTTGCTCGAGCATGTGCAGAAAAAATCCCTCGAGCTCGGAGACCTGGAATTTCTCGTGCTGGATGAGGTGGACCGTATACTCGACATGGGCTTTCGCGACGACGTGCTGGCCATCGTCGGCGCCTGCAGCGAGGAGCGCCAGACCATGGTGCTGTCTGCCACGCTGGACCATGGTGAGCTGAAGGGAATCACCTCGCGCATCCAGAAGGACCCGCAGATTCTTACGGTCGATGAACAGCGCACCGCCAACGTGGACATCGTGCATGAAGCGATCATCGCCGACGATCCCGGCCACAAACGCCAGCTCTGCAACTGGCTGCTGGCCAACGACACCTACCAGCAGGCGCTGGTGTTCACCAACACGCGCGAACATGCCGAGCAGCTGGCGGCTTTTCTTGTGCAACAGGGAAATCCCACGGTGTGCCTGCATGGCGAAATGCAGCAGACCGAGCGCAAGGAGGTGATGCGGCGCTTTCGCGACGGCAGGTTCCAGGTGATGGTGGCAACGGACCTTGCCGCACGGGGCATTGATATCCCCACTATCGATCTCGTCATCAATTTTGCGATTCCCAGGTCAGGCGACGACTACGTGCACCGTACCGGACGTACCGGTCGCGCCGGTGCCAGCGGCAAGGCAATTTCACTGGTGGCGCCACAGGAGTGGAACCAGATGGACAGCATTGCCCGCTACCTGAAGCTCACCTTTGCCCAGCGCACCATCAAGGGACTGCCCGCGCGATTTGCCGGACCGGTGAAAAAGAAAAAAGACCAGAAGGGGAAGGGCAGAAAACAGGAGTCCGCAACGTCGAAAGCCCGGGTGAAGAGCAAGGAGCGGCATCGCAACAAGAAGAATATCGGCAAACGCCGCCAGCCGACGGCGAAAGGACAGGGCGCGGCAACCAGCCAGGATGATGGGCTGTCTCCTCTGACGAGAAAGACCCGGAAGTAATTACCGGGGGAGCTTTTGCCAGTTACTACCAGTTGATATTGGCGGCCAGCAGGCTGCTGTACTGCTGGATGGATTCGCTTTTTTCACCGACCACGACAAGGTTGCCGCCGGGAGTCGGGCTTATCATTCCTTCAAAGCGGCCATCGGCGATGGCGAATTCGGATGCCACGGGGGTGTTTGGGATAACCATGACCGTTACCGGGCCGACCTCTCCCTGCATCACGATATGCACCGCTTGCAATCCATTGATGAAATCGACATAGCAGTCCTTGGTGACATTGATCTGCAGGTTCTGCATGTCCGGGGAGCTCTGGAATTCATTGCCCACCAGGGCTGCCATGATGAAATTGACATTGTCCAGGGAGACAGGCGTGTCATCCTCGAGGAAATCCATTTCGCTGTAGATATGCGAGAACACCATTTCTTCAAGGGGGTTGGCTTCTCCCTGGTTATAGATGCCTACGATGCCCAATGCGATTACGAGGCCGGCGACATAGCGGAAATTGCGCCGCCAGAACGAGTCATTGGCTGCGGCGACGCTGGTATCCGGATGCACGGACCCCGCTGGTATATCCAGCAATGCCTGGCGTAGAGAGGTGGGAGGTTGCGCCGATGCCAGGCCGGCTTTGAGGGCGCCATCGAACCTTTTCAGGTCGTCAAGCAGCTGCTGCCGTTGCGCGTTTTCCGTGGCGGCTGCCAAAAATTCCGGGGAGTCGTCGTGCGGATTGGCATGGGCTCTTTCGAGAAATTGTTGTTCGTTCATCACTTTTCCGGGTCTCTCAAAAAAAGTTTACTGATTACAGTGGGTTCTGGCCACAGCCTGGTTGGCCACTGCCACGCAATTTCCCGACAGAACGGCTGCCGGACCCTCGTCTTTTGGTTGCACTTGCAGCCACATTTTGGCGTCAGGGCTCATCAGTTGTCCCCGCCATCCAGTACATCTTTCAGCTTGTTTCTTGCCCGGAACAGCCGGGTCATGACGGTGTTGTTGTTCAGATCCAGCATCTGCGCAATCTCCTCACCGCTGAATCCCCCGACGACCTGCAACAGCAAGGGGTCCCGGTATTCAGGCTCGAGCTCCCCCATGGCCTTGTACAGCAGCTCCCGGTCCAGCAACTGGTCGGGTTCCAGCTTTTCGGTTTCCGGCACCGCGTAATCGTCGATGTCATCGGTTTCGGGGCGATATTTCTCGTAAAGCCGGGCATTCTCCCGTCGCAGGATGGTGAATAGCCACGCCTTGGCGGCAGCCGGGTTCTCCAGGCTGTCCAGTGACCGCCAGGCGCGCAGGAAGGTTTCCTGGGTGAGGTCTTCCGCCACTTGCCGGCTTTTGCTCAGCCAGAAGGCATACCGGAATATGTCACCGTAATATTCACCAACCAGTGCCTCGTAACGCGTTTTTTTGCTGCCGCTGCTGCTACCAGTGCCGCTGCTGCCGGAATCACCTCCCGCTTTATCCGCAGTGGCGCCAGTATCGTCTATGACCGGCGAGCCATCATTTTCTTTCGAGGGCATCTTTATAAAAATATCTTAAAAAACAGGGATTTTCCTGAACAAAACAGCGGAGCATTATGGCCGATGCCTGTCGGGGATAGCAAGGAAAAGCCGGCCAGTGCCGGTCCAGGACAAAGATTAAATTCAGGTTAATTTAAATGCTATCCTTCACGTGTCTTTACCCAATCTTAATGGATTGGTGCTACTCTTTTCCCCAATACTTTCCGCGGTTTAACAGCCCCGCCTGCTTGCGATAACTGTAGTCCATGAGCAAAAAAAAGATAGTCATTATCGAAGATGAGCCCGATATCCTCGAAGTCCTGAGTTACAACCTGAAACGCGAGGGTTTTGACGTCTTCACAGCAACGAACGGCACCCTGGGACTGTCGCTGGCAGAAAAGGTGTCACCCGACCTGTTATTGCTCGACCTCATGCTGCCCGGCCTGGACGGTATCGAGATTTGCAGCTCCATCAAGAACAATCCGGCAACACAGAGCACGCTGATCATCATGGTGACCGCCAAGGGCGAGGAAAGCGACATTGTTCTTGGGCTTGGTGTCGGTGCCGATGATTACATCACCAAGCCATTCAGCCCCAAGGAACTGGTGGCCAGGGTCAAGGCGGTACTGCGCCGCGGCCAGTTGGTGGATACGGTACCCACGACCGAGAAGGTCAGGGTAGGCGACCTGGCCATCGACACCAGCAAGTATGAGGTCACCATCGGCGGCAAGGAGGTCAGGCTTACAGCCACTGAATTTCGCTTGCTGCATTATCTCGCCAGCAATCCGGGCCGGGTATTCTCGCGGGAGCAACTGCTGAGTCGTGCAATGGGCGATGACGTGGTGGTTGTCGACCGCAATATCGATGTCCATATCCGGGGCATCCGCAAGAAAATGGATATGGATCCGCCCCTGATCGAAACCATCCGGGGTGTCGGCTACCGTCTCAGGGATCTGGCCTGACATACTGTCAGCGCACATGCTTTATAATCCCTTCCTGTACGACCGGGCCGTTGCATGAGCAACTGTCTTGCCCAGGAGTCAAATTGAAACCATGTTCCTGAAGTCACATTATTTCTGGCGAACCTACCTGGGCTATGTCGCCGTGGCGCTTGTGGGTACTTTCCTGTTAGCTGCCTCCGTGGTGCCGCGCATTAGCGAGCAGGCGCAGGAGAACCTCCGCCGCAACATGGAAGTGACCACCGACAGCCTTGCCCTTTACGCCGGTCCCGCCATCGGCAACCTGGATTACCAGGGTTTGCGGGCAACCTCAGATTCCGTTGCCGGAGTATCCGGCCTGCGAATCACCATCATTGATCACAACGGCGTCGTGCTGGCCGATTCCCATGAAGACCCCTACAGCATGGACAATCATTTGCGAAGGCCGGAAGTACAGGGAGCGCTCGCCAACGGCACCGGCCGGGCCCGGCGTTACAGCTACACCCTGGAAGAAAGTTTCTGGTACCAGGCGAAACGGGTGGAAAGCCGGGGACAGTTCTCAGGCTTTGTCAGGGTGGCCAAGCCGGAAACGGATCTTGCGGCGGAAATTCGCCAGTCGCAGATGCTCATCGTCCGCAATGCCTCCATCATTACATTTGTTGCGCTGCTGCTAGCCTTTTATCTCGCTGCCCGCCAGACGGCACGGCTGGAGGAGCTGACCGAGGTAGCCGAGGAGATTTCCCGCGGAAATTTCGCGAGGCGCATACCGCAAGGCAATTCAATGGGGCTGAAGAAACTGGCGGAAGCAATCAACCAGATGGCCCGCAGCTCTGCGCGCCGTGTCACCGATGTCACCGCCGACCGCAACCGCCTGTCCACGGTATTTACCTGCATGGTGGAGGGGGTTATCGACGTGGATATGGATCAGAACATCCTGCATATCAATGAAGCCGCCGCCAGGCTGCTGCTGGTTAACGAAAAGGCGTCCATTGGCAAACCCCTGTGGCAGGAAGTCCGTCACCGCGAGATACTCAATGCCCTGGACCAGGCCATTTCCACGCAGTCGGTGATCAAGACCCAGATGCGCCTGAATCGTGAGTCAGACCAGATGGTCGTGGATATCTATGCGGCCTCCCTGAGCAATGACGAAGGCGAGCCCATCGGTGCCGTCCTCGTCCTGCATGACATTACTGACCTGAAAAATCTCGAACGCATACGCACGGATTTCGTGGCCAATGCCTCCCATGAACTGAAGACGCCGATAACCGCTATCCGCGGGCTGACAGAAACCATCCTCGGTGATGCCGACGTGGATGCCAAAACCGTCGTGCATTTCATAGAGCGCGTGCATGCGCAGAGCCTGCGCCTGTCACAGCTGGTTGGAGACCTGATGACCATTTCGCGGCTCGAAGGCAGCCAAAGCCAGGAGGAGTTCACCCGTATCAATTTCGTCGACCTGGTCCGGCAGGCGGTGCGGGCGGGGCAGGCCGTCGCCGAGGAAAAGGGGCATGACCTGGATGCAGAACTGCCGGACACGGAGATCATGGTTTTGGGTGACCGCCAGAACCTCAGCCAGCTGCTCGACAACCTCATCGACAACGCCATCAAGTACACCACGGACCCCGGTACCATTACGGTGAGGGTGTTCAAGGAGGGCGACAGCGCCGTACTACAGGTCAGCGATACGGGTATTGGCATCAGTCCCCAGTACCAGCAAAGGGTGTTCGAACGTTTTTACCGGGTGGACAAGGCGCGCTCGCAGAGCCTGGGCGGAACAGGACTGGGTCTGTCCATCGTCAAGAATATTGCGGAGAAGCATGGCGGCAGCCTGGGGGTGGAAAGCCAGTTGGGCAGCGGCTCCACCTTTACCTTCAGGATGCCACTGGATACAGAATCTTCCTCAGCTCCATAAAAAACGGGACCTGGTTCGCCAGATCCCGTTTCCTCTTACCGGTCAACAACCGGTTTGGCTTTATCAATTAAAAAGACACGTCCCACTGGAAGCGAAGACGGTGGTCAGATTCACTCTGACCCAGGAAGGTGTCATCCAGGTCCAGGCGGGAAAAATCCAGCGTCAGCTTGTTGTTGTGACCATTGAAGAACCAGTTGGCGCCAATAGTTGTTTCCGTACGATCGTTTTCAAAGCCGAGATCAGTCCTGTTCGGTTCATCAACAAAGGCATAGCGGACTGCCAGTTCAAGCTCCTCCGGAAACTCCGGCATAATGTTGTGGAAGAAATAACCGGCCTGGACGTAGCCCCCGGTCAGTTCGTGCTCCAACCCGCTCAGGTTGTCTTCGATCGTCTTGTGATGGTATTCCTGCTGGGCGGAAAAGCCCCGGTATTTGAACGCAAACTCCTGAACTACCTGATCGATATCGTACTGGTCCGGAGCTGCATTGGCCGGGCTTTCGAAGCCATCGAGATTGCCGCATCCCGATGATGACCAGCGGGTGCAGCTGCCGGTAGTGGTCATGCCGGCAAGGGCAAAGCTTCCGGTGGGGAGATCTGTGTATTCAACATCGGTTTGCCGCCAGTCCAGGTCCCTGCCCATGAAGTTCCACTGCAACCTTCCCATGTACATCATGTTGTTGTCAGTGTTGTTTACACCGCGACCTTCGCCGTTGAATACACCGGCATAAAAGCGCATGTCCGCGGGTGTTTCCTTGAAGACGTGCCCCCTGACCTGAACACCAACCTGGCGGTCAATGGTGAAAACCCGGTTTGCTATGGAGCGTTCAACGAACTGCTGCCTGCCCGATGAATCTACACGCTCGCGGTTGAGGTCGACCTTCCATTGACCTACCCGGATGCCGCCCCAGTCCCACTTGGCGATATCAAGGCGCCAATCGATGACCCTGGCGCTGGCAGCGGCACTGTCATCATCGACATCCCGCGAGGGCTGGAAGTCTATTTCTGCATAGTAGCTCAGCCAGGGGCGATAGCCATGGCCGCCAACCTTCATGCGTAAGCGGCGTGCCTCGAAATTGTTCTGGT
>JALRBG010000247.1 GCA_023257855.1 Pseudomonadales bacterium
ATCCGGATGAAGTGGTCGGCACCTATTACGGACACTCGACCGGGCACTGGGACGGCGATACCCTGGTTGTGCAGTCCAGCGGTTTCAACGACCGTTTCTGGTTCTCCAACGGCGGACTGGCGCACACGCCGGCGCTGTCCCTGGTGGAGCGCTTCAGCCGGCCGGACTACGATACCCTGGAGTACTCGGTGGAAATCACCGATCCACGGACTTACACCCGGCCATGGACAGCATCGTGGACCATGGACTGGATCGAGGGTGGCGAGATCAAGGAAACATTCTGCGAGGAGATCGAGGCGATCGATCAATATACGGGCAACAGGGGCAACTAAAGGCGTCGGCCACTCGGGACTGACAGTCTTCCTTAACACATGAGGAAATGGCAATGAAAAATCTGAAACTCATCTCAATGGTGATCATCTGTGCAGGCTGGCTCATGGCCGCCGTAGAGGCAGGTGCGCACCATTCGTTCGCGGCGCAGTACGATTCAAACAAGCCGGTCACACTGCAGGGCTATGTCACCAAGGTGGAGTGGTACAACCCGCACGTGTATTTCTACATCGACGTGGAAAACAAGGATTCCGGCGAGTGGGAAAACTGGGCTATCGAAATGGGCCCGCCGCATATGCTGCAGAACGCCGGCTGGAAGCGCAACGACATGCAGATCGGTGACGAGATGCTGGTCGAAGCCACCCGCGCCCGTGACGGCAGCACAACCGCCAATGCCCGTTCCGTGAAGATGGTCGCGACCGGCAAGGTGCTCGGCGCAGCGTCCAGCGAATCACAGACGCTGACCGGAAGGGACAGTAACTAGGTACGAGGAGCAAGGAGCAAGTGATTAGCGTAAGGCGTGGCATTAAGGTGAACTGATTATGATTACGGTAAAGAAACACAAATCCAGGTTGCTCTCACTGATCGTGGGATTTGCAACCCTTGCTCCTTGCGTCTTGTTCCTTGTCCCTGCGGCGCAGGCGCAGTTCCCCGAGCCCGAGATTGACCCGATGCCCGTGCCGCGCAACGAGTTCGGCCACCCCAGCTTTGCCGGCACGCCCGAACGTATGGGCAACTGGCAGGGCCTGCTTGGCACCCTGGCTAATCGCGGCCCGCAGCGCAGCGCCTTCAACATTCCGGAATCACTGATGTACGACGAAGTGCCGTTCCAGCCATGGGCGGCGGAACTGCATGCCGAGCGCATCGCCAAGGGCGGCGCCTACGACCCGCACACCCGCTGCAAACCCTCCGGTGGTGCGCGCATGTTCCATACGCCGTACGGCATGGAATTTCTCGACCTTGGAGAAGAGATGATCCTGATCAATGTCGGCGCACCCCATTCCTGGCGCCGCATCTGGGTGGATGGCCGCGAATTTCCGGCGGACATCGAGCCAGGCTGGTACGGCTATTCCATTGGCCACTGGGAAGATGACACCCTGGTCGTCACCACCAAGGGCTTCAATACCGGTTTCTGGATCAGCCGCGGCGGATATCCGCATACCGAGCAGCTCACCACCATCGAGAAATTCTCACGTCCGGATTGGGGCAGGTTGAAGTACGAGATCACGATTGACGATCCCGGCGCCTATACCCAGCCCTGGACCGGCGGCTGGTACATGACCTGGGGCGACGGCGTCGAACCTTTTGACTATTTGTGTCAGGAGAACAACCTCGATCCGGATCGGATGCTCGGCATAGACCAGTAATTACTACTGGCTTCATGTAGTTCACTTACGTAGCAGCTGCTACGCTCTCCAACTCTTCGTTAAAAATTTTTTCGGAACCGGTTACATACTTTTTGTATGCGCCCGGTTTCCAAAAAAATTTTTGCCTCGATTTGTCGTCACCCGCGACGCTGCCTGCGCGGGGCTTTGTTGGGCGGCCTGCGAAGCGGCCGCCTTGCTGTCGCCGTTAAGCTTTCAGTTTTACTGAGCCGTTAAACTTTCAGGCTTTGTAAGGTAGGTCGGATAAGGTCGTAGGTCGGCATAAGCCCGCAGGGCAGTTTGCCGACAATGACCGCATCCGGCGTTTTCGTTAAATATCCAGGAAACGCAGGTCGAGGGTATATGGCCTTTCTTGATGTGGTTCTTCTTCCCTGATCTCCATTTCCTCCTGCGTGTAACCGAAAGAATTGAAACGGGCAACGCGCCGTGCCTCGGCCTCGTTGGCATTCACGGGGAAGGTGTCGTAATTGCGCCCTCCCGGGTGAGAGACATGATACTGGCAGCCGCCCATCGAACGGTTGTTGACCGTGTCCACCACGTCGATGATCAGTGGCGTGTGCACCTTGATGGTCGGGTGCAGCGCAGAGTAGGGGTCCCAGGCCTTGTAGCGGATGCCGGCAACGTATTCGCCTTCCTGGCCGGTGGCCTGTAGCGGCAGCTTGCGCCCGTTGCAGCATACGGCCAGGCGGTGGCCGGTCATGCCCTGCACCTGCACCTGCAATCTTTCCACGGACGAGTCCACGTAACGGGCCGTACCGCCGCCGCTCATTTCCTCGCCCAGCACATGCCAGGGCTCGATGGCACCATGGATGTCCAGTTGCAGGCCGGCGATGTGGAAGCGGCCGTAATGGGGGAAGCGGAATTCCTGGAAGGGCGCGAACCAGTCGAGGTCTATTGCGTAGCCGTTATCATTGAGGTCTTTCACCACCCAGCTGAGGTCTTGCCAGATGTAGTGCGGCAGCATGAAGCGGTCATGCAGCTGGCTGCCCCAGCGGATGAAATTGCCGGTATAGGGTTTTTTCCAGAACCAGGATACCAGGCACCTGATCAGCAGCATCTGCACCGCGCTCATTTGCCAGTGAGGCGGCATTTCGAAGTTGCGGAATTCCACCAGGCCGAGGCGACCGGTTGAGGAATCCGGAGAATACAGCTTGTCGATGCAGAACTCGGAACGGTGGGTATTGCCGGTCAGGTCGATGAGGAAATTGCGCAGGATCCGGTCAATCAGCCACGGCTTGTCGCCTCCTGCCTTCGGCAGCTGCTGCATGGCGATTTCCAGTTCATAGAGGTTGTCGTCCCTGGCCTCGTCAATGCGCGGGGCCTGGCTGGTTGGTCCGATGAACTGGCCGGAGAACAGGTAGGAAAGGCTCGGGTGGTTCTGCCAGTAGCGCAGCATGCTGGCCAGCAGGTCAGGCCGGCGCAGGAAGGGTGAATCCTCGGCCTTGGCTGCCCCCAGGGTGACATGGTTGCCGCCGCCGGTACCTGTGTGCTTGCCGTCGAGCATGAATTTTTCGGTGCCCAGGCGGCACTCGCGAGCCTGTTCGTAGAGTGTGGAGGTGGTCTTGATCAGTTCGTTCCAGCTGCTGGCCGGGTGAATGTTCACCTCGATAACGCCGGGATCCGGGGTAATCATGAGTTTGCGTATACGCGGATCCTTCGGTGGCTCGTAACCTTCGAAGATCACCGGCAACTTTTCTTTTACCGCCACGGTCTCGATATGGTCGAGCAGGGCCAGGTAGGATTCCAGTCGCGGTAAAGGCGGCATGAAGATATACAACTTGTCGTCACGCACCTGCACGCACAGGGCCGTATGTATGATCTTCTGTTTCACTTTCTGTTTTCCGGCAGGCATTTTTTTCTTTTTGCCTTTCGGGTTGATCGGGTATTCCAGAGCCTCCCAGTCGTCGAAGGGATCCTTGGCGAAATCAACTTCCCGCTCGATAGTCCATGGCAGGCTGTCCAGCGGTAAGCGCAATCCCATGGGCGAATCACCTGGTACCAGGAACATTTTTCCACGCCTGAACTTCCAGGGGCTGGACTGCCAGCGATTATCACTAGCGGTGATGGGGAGGGCGAAACCTACCTGAGTATTCAGGCCCTGGTCAAAAACCTTGCGTACGCGTGCACGTTCCTGCGGATCCTTGAGCTTGCTGTCCGCAACACTGACGTTCTTCGGCAAGCTGCCTTCCTTCGTCAGGTAAAAGTCACGGTCCTCAAAACCCGGCACTATGCAGGTGTCGGGTATGCCGAGCTCAGAGCACAGATTTTTCAGGAATTTGCGCGCAGCTGTTTGCGGGACCTTGCTGTCGTCCGCGGGCGTAGCCAGAAGTTCGGGATGGTGCCAGATAGGCTTGTGGTCGGTTCGCCAGAATATGCCAAGGGCCCAGCGTGGCAGCTGTTCGCCTGGGTACCACTTGCCCTGGCCGTGGTGATAAAAACCCTTGGGCGCGTAGTGTGCTTTCAGGGACTGCAGCAACTTGCCGGACAATTCCAGTTTGTTCTTGCCCAGCGCCGCCGTGTTCCATTCCGGACCATCCATGTCGTCGATGGAGACGAAGGTGGGTTCGCCACCCATG
>JALRBG010000261.1 GCA_023257855.1 Pseudomonadales bacterium
GGCGTGGCATCGCCCCGCATATCCTCGGGAAGAAAGTGTCCGGTGTTGTCGTGCGCGAACGCAGTCTGCGCTGGCCGGTACCGTCACGCCTGCCGTCACTCATGAAAGACAACACGGTGCGGGCGGTGAACCGCCGTGCCAAGTACCTGCTTGTCGAAACCGATACCGGCACGCTGATGATTCACCTTGGCATGTCCGGGAGCCTGCGTATCGTCGGGGCTGACCAGGCGCTGCGAAAGCATGATCACGTAGACATCGCCTTTGCCGGCGGCAGCATCCTGCGCTACCACGACCCGCGCAGGTTCGGCAGCATGCACTGGATTACCGGTGATGTCGCATCACATCCTTTGTTGTGCGACCTGGGTCCCGAGCCGCTGGCCGGTGAATTCAGCAGCGACTACCTGTTTGCGTTGTCGCGCAAGCGCAAGGCGCCGGTAAAGACCTTCATCATGGACAGCCATGTCGTGGTCGGGGTCGGCAATATCTACGCCAACGAGGCACTGTTTCGCGCGGGCATTCGCCCGGCGAAAGAGGCAGGAAAAATATCCGCCGAAAAATATGCGCTGCTGGTGGACGCCATCAAGGAGATCCTGGCGCAGGCCATCGAGGTCGGCGGTACCACGCTGCGAGATTTTCTTGGCAGTGACGGCGAGCCGGGATATTTCAAACAATCGCTGGCGGTATACGGCAGGGGGGGCGAGCCCTGCATCACCTGCGGCACGCCGCTGAAAGAAATCCGCCTGGGGCAGCGCTCCACGGTGTACTGCGGCAGGTGCCAGCGGTAAGGGCAGATGAAAGAGGAAAGAGGAAAGGAGAGAAAGTCACTTTTTCTTGTAGAAGATGTCCGACTGAGATAGTCTTTTTTAGAGACTAAAGGGATCCGGGGGAACCATGAAAAAAATATTGCGCGGCATCGCTGCCGCTTTCCTGCTGGCGCCGCTGGTAGCCCAGGCGCACCATTCGTTTGCGGTCCATTTCGTTGCCGACGGCGAAGTTACCGTGAGCGGCGTCGTCAGCAGCTTCCGTTTCGCCAATCCTCACGGGGTTCTTGAATTTACGGTCATCAACGAGGACGGCGAGGCCGTGGCCTGGCGCGCCGAAACCAATTCGCCCAGCCTGCTGCGCCGCCGCGGCTGGACCAAGACATCACTGGAGGCCGGTGATGAAATTACGGTGACCGGCTGGCCAGCGCGTGTGGAAGAGCATTACATGCGCATTCGCAGCGTGACCTTTGCCGATGGCACCGTTCTGGCCACCCAGCCGGGCATCAACCTCAGCCAGGACTGAACACGGATACCCTCATGAAAAAAATCACCGCCTTGATCTGTGCCCTGTGTCTGCCGGTTCTGTCCCTGGCTGCGGAGGCTCCCGACATCAGTGGATTCTGGACAGTCAAATTTGAGCAGGAGCCCTCGGGAGCGGAGCTGTTCGCCAAAATTCCTGCGGATGCGGTATTCATCGATGATGCTGGTGGCGGCGAACTGGCGGAAGGCGATTACGGCGGCCTGCAACTGACCGAACGGGCACTGGAAGAAATCCGCAATTACGATTTCAGCGAGGAGTTCAGCGTCGGCTACAGTTGCATGCCGCCAACGAGCGCCTTTTACATGCAGGCACCGTTTCCCATGGAGATCCACCAGGGCAGGGACATGATCGTTTTCCAGATGGAATACTTCGATATGGTGCGCATCATTTTCATGGATGGCCGTCAGCGGCCAGGGCCTGATTTTCCCCATTCAAAGAACGGCCACTCCATTGGTCACTGGGAAGGCAACGAACTGGTTGTCGATACTACGCACCTGTCGGAAGGCACGTTCATGAACAACGGCTTCAATCACAGTGAGGATCTTCACATGGTCGAGCGTTTCCGGATGAGTGATGACGGTAACACGCTGTGGCTGATCCAGGTCTATGAAGACCCGGCCGTTTTTGCCGGCAGGGCGGCACGCTACATGGCCTGGCGCAAGGTGCCGGGCGAACATGTCTTTCCCTACGACTGCGATCCGTCGTTCGGCAGGTAAAGCCAGGCTAAACGCCGCAGGATTGCTTCAGCACAGACTCCCGGTTTGTTGTTCGACTTTTAGTGGCTATTTGGCTCCGGTAAGCCGCTGGTATTTTGCCAAAAGCTCATCCCGGGTTTCCTTGTGGTTCGGGTCCAGGGGTATGCAGTCAACCGGGCACACTTCCACGCATTGTGATTTTTCGAAATGGCCCACGCATTCGGTGCAGCGGTCCGGATCGATCACGTAGATCAGCTGACCCATGGAAATGGCATCGTTGGGACACTCAGGCTCACAAACGTCGCAGTTGATGCATTCGTCCGTGATCATCAGCGCCATCAGATAAATTCCTTCATGGCTTTGACAACTACCGGGGAAACGAACTCGGAGATATCGCCACCATAGGCGGCGATCTCGCGCACCAGCGTGGATGAAATGTAGGAATACTGCTCGGCGGGCGCCAGGAAAATGGTTTCTATATCAGGCGCCAGAATCCTGTTCATGCCAACGAGCTGGAATTCGTATTCGAAGTCCGCCACCGTGCGCAGCCCGCGCAGGATGAGGTTGGCGTTCTGTGTCTTCACGAAATCGGTCAACAGGCCTTCGAAGCCAACGACCTCGACATTCTTCACGTGCGCAAGCACTTCACGGGTGACGGCGACCCTTCTTTCCAGTGAGGCATCGGTGGCTTTGAGCTTGCTGGTACCCACTGCCACGATGACCCTGTCGAAAATGGCCGAAGCGCGTTCGACGAGATCGGTGTGCCCGTTCGTAATCGGATTGAAAGTACCTGGGTAGACGACGGTTCTCATGGCGTGACCCGTAATTTGATGAGGGCGCGATTATACATCATGCCAGCCAGAATAATCATGGCCGGGGGTAGACCAGTGGTTGCAATCTGTTATTGTTGCGCCTGAATAAACCCCGGCAAAACAACAATAAATACAGGATTATCCCGATGCAAAGTTCCGCCAAACACGAGCACTGGTCGTCACGCTGGCTGTTTGTGCTGGCCGCGGTCGGCTCCTCTGTCGGCCTGGCCAATATCTGGCGCTTTCCCTACACGACGGGAGAAAATGGCGGCGGCGCGTTCGTGTTCATCTATATCGCCGCGGTTTTCTTCCTGGCACTGCCGTTGGTGATCGGCGAGTTCATGCTGGGCAGGCGGGGACAGGATTGTCCCACCGAGTCCATGAAAAAGCTGGTCCGGGAATCCGGGGCAAGTTCATTCTGGGTGGTGATCGGCTACATGGGCATTTTCACCGCCAGCATCATCCTGTCGTTCTACAGCATGATCGGTGGTGAAACGATCTTTTACGCGTTCATCAACCTGCTCGGCAGGTTCCAGGACATTACGCCTGAAGCGGCCGCGGCAATCTCTGGCGGGTTCAACGGCAACTGGATTGGCGTCCTCCTTGCCCACAGCCTGTTCATGGCCATAACCATCTATATATCCGCCAATGGTATCTCCGGTGGCCTGGAAAAAGCCGTGAAGTTTATGATGCCGCTGTTGTTCATCATCCTGATCGGCATGGTGGTGTATGCCATGTTTGCCGGCGAATTCGCGGCCGCTGTGGCCTACCTGTTCACGCCGGATTTTTCGCGCATAAATGCCAATGTCGTCATCGATGCTTTCGGGCAGGCCTTTTTCTCGGTCAGCGTCGGCGCTACCACGTTGATGGCTTACGGCTCCTACCTGAAGCAGGGCGATTCCATTTCCGATTCGGCCGCCATCATCGTTTCGGCGGATACGCTCGTTGCGCTCCTGGCCGGTCTTGCCATATTCCCGATCGTGTTCGCTTTCGGCCTCGATGCCGGCGGCGGTCCCGGCCTGGTATTCGAAACGGTGCCGCTGGCCTTCGGCAACATGCCGGGCGGCATCATATTCGGCACGCTGTTTTTCGTGTTGCTGGCTTTTGCCGCCATCACCTCCTCCATCTCCATGCTCGAAGTGCCGGTGGCCTGGCTGGCAAGCAAGGACAACTGGTCACGCAAACAGGCAGCCATCGTTAGCGGTGTCGTCATCTGGGTGATCGGGTTCCTGTCGGTGCTCTCTCTCAACAAGCTTTCAGGTTTTTACCCACTGGGCTTTGCCGGCGTGGAAAAAACCTTCTTCGATATCTTCGATTACCTCACCAGCAATATTATGCTGCCGGTAACGGGACTGCTGACGGCAGCGTTTATCGGCTGGGTGCTGCCGCAGGGCATTTCCCGCGAGGAACTGTCAGTGCTGACCGCCAACCACTGGTACCGGGGCTGGATGATCATGATGCGATACGGCGTCACTGCCGTGCTCTTCATCGTGTTCTACAATCTCGTGTTCTGACACGGCACTGTGCCAATCTATAGAAGGAAGGATGACTGAAATGGTTGAATCACTGGCGTCCAGCAAACTGGTTCCGCCCAAATTCAAGTACAGCCAGGTGGTGAAAGCAGGTTCCCACTATTATTGCAGCGGCCTCATAGCACTCGACAACGAGAACGGCGAACTTGTACCCGGCGGCGTGGGGCCCGAGACCGAAAAGATACTGGAGAACCTGCAACTGCTGATGGGGGAATTGGATCTGGGTTGGGAACACCTGGCGTTTGCCCGGGTATTTGCCACTGACTTTTCACGCTTCGGTGAATTCAATGCTGCCTGGGAAGCGCTGTTCAATACGCTGGATGTGCCGCCGCCGGCTCGCAGCTCGGTGGGTGCAAGCGCACTGCCGTTGAATGCGAGTATTGAAATCGAATTTACCTTTTACAAGGAATGAGCACGCCGGTCAGGCGCGTACGTTGTCCTGGCCATCAGACTGGGGAGTCAGCCACTGCATGGCTTCCTCGAAGTTGCGGAAAACCCTGACCTGTTTTTTTGAGCCTGGCGAGAGATTGCGAAAGGTTTCATACACCTTCGCCAGGGTGAATGCCGGCTTGGAATCCACCAGCAGGGCAAGCCGCGTTACTGCTTCACGGTCGTCCGAGGCCAGGGTGAGATTGCCGAATTTCTTCAGCTCTGCTGCCGAAACATTGATGCTGATGATGGGCCTGAAATCGACGAGTTCGTTGTATAGCCGGTAATCAGGCAGGTACTTGAGTTCTTCCTGGTAATTGGAAAAGGCATCCAGGAACAGTTTCAGGTTGACTTCTTCCGGGGCAAACGTGGTGATGATGACTTTGTTGTCGTGATCAAGTCGGTGAGAAACAAGCATCGCCGGCCCTGCAGCATAAAACTGGCATTCTATTTCATCTGTATCTCACATACACCATAAAATACCTGCCCGGCTTTTTTGCTCTTAACGAGACAGCATCCTGCGGGAAACGCGAGCGATTCCAGCGCGCGATCCGACTCGAGGTAGATCATGCCGCCGGTTTTGACGAAATTGCCTGCTGCCAGGAGATCAAGACAGTCCTGCAACAGGTCGAGCTTGTAAGGCGGATCCAGGAACACAACATCATACTGCTCCTTTCCGGATTGCTTACGCAGCCACTGCATGGCATCTGTACCGATAATTTCCAGGTTTTTGCAGGACAGGATGCTGCAGTTTTCCCGCAGGCTGGAAGTTACTTTCGATGAGAGGTCGAGAGCGGTGACCGAGGCGGCACCGCGCGACAGCGCCTCGAACGAGAGCGCGCCGCTGCCGGCAAACAGGTCCAGGCAATGCGCGCCCGCGATTTTCATCTGCAGCCAGTTGAACAGTGTTTCGCGAATCCGGTCCGCAGTCGGCCGCAGCCCCTCGATACCGCCGGGGAAACCGAGTTTACGGCTGCGCCATTCGCCGCCAATAATCCGGAACCGGTTGCTGTTGCCGCTTTTAGTAGAATGATTGGTCATTTAAATTTTTGCCGCGTTCGAATACGGAGCACAGTGCTCGCGCAGCAGCCACGATGCCCGCTGCAGCGGGCATTGTGCCAGAATTCCGGTGGCATAGCAGGGGCAGGGCTGATAGCATATCGGCCCTCTGACGACCCGATTTATTCTGGCAGTAACACCTCATGTTCGGATTTGGCAAGAAAGACAAAGACAGGGATGAAAGCCGTCCCGACGAACAGCCGCAGGATGCACCCAAAGAATCCCTTTTCACCCGGCTGAAGGCCGGACTGCAGAAAACCCGCAGCAATTTCGGTGATGGCTTTGCTGCCCTGGTTGCCGGAAAAAAGGTTATCGATGCCGGACTGCTGGAGGAACTGGAAAGCCTGCTGCTAATGGCCGACGTCGGCATCGAGGCCACCACGACCATAATCGATGAACTCACTGCCAGCCTCAAGCGCAACCAGCTGAAGGATCCCCAGGCGCTCTACGATGCCCTGCAGGAGAACCTGGAAGCCCTGCTGCTGCCCTGTGAAAAGCCCCTCGAGATAAAATCTGCACCGGGCAAGCCCTTCGTTATCCTCATGGTGGGCGTGAACGGTGTCGGCAAGACCACGACCATCGGCAAGCTTGCGCGTAAATTTCAGGACGAGAACAAGTCCGTCATGCTCGCGGCCGGCGATACTTTTCGCGCCGCCGCAGTGGAGCAGCTGCAGGCCTGGGGCGAGCGCAACAACGTGCCGGTTGTCGCCCAGCATACCGGCGCCGACAGTGCCTCGGTCATTTACGACGCATACGAATCTGCACGCGCCCGCAATGTCGACGTGCTGATCGCGGACACGGCCGGGCGCCTGCATAACAAGAGCAACCTGATGCAGGAGCTGGAAAAAGTTATTCGTGTCCTGAAAAAGCTCGACGAGAATATTCCCCAGGAAATCATGCTTGTTCTCGATGCCGGTACCGGCCAGAACGGCCTCAGCCAGGCGGAAAATTTTTCCAGGGCCGTCAATATTTCCGGCATTACCCTGACGAAGCTGGACGGTACTGCCAAGGGCGGCATGATCTTCGCGATTGCCCGGCATTTCGGCCTGCCCATTCGCTATATCGGCATCGGCGAGAAAGCCGACGACCTGCGTACTTTCAAGGCGACGGACTTCGTTGCCGCCCTGTTCGACAAGAAACAGGAATAACCCCAAAACCCTGCAATGATCCGCTTTGACCATGTCAGCAAGCGTTATCCGGGCGGCTTTGAAGCCCTGCTGGATGTGGACTTTCAACTCGGCGAGGGCGAGTTCGCCTTCCTGACCGGTCACTCGGGTGCAGGCAAGAGCACGCTCCTGAAACTCATCATGCTGATGGAAAAGGCGAGCGCCGGGCAGGTTTTCGTCAACGGCCAGAACCTGAACCGGATGCCCAGGCGCCAGCTGCCGTATTTCAGGCGCAACATCGGTGTCGTCTTCCAGGACCACCAGCTGCTATTTGACCGCAACGTTTTTGAAAACGTCGCCCTGCCATTGCAAGTGGCCGGCTACAACAGTCACGATGCCGCGCGCCGGGTAAGGGCCGCCCTCGACAAGGTGGGCCTCCTGAAAAAGGAAAACCAGAATCCAGTTGCGCTGTCCGGTGGTGAACAGCAGCGGGTCGGCATAGCCCGTGCCGTGGTGAACAAGCCGGTGCTGCTGCTGGCAGATGAGCCCACCGGCAATCTCGATCCGGACCTGTCCGCTGAAATCATGAATCTGTTTGAGCTGTTCAGCCAGGTCGGCACCAGTGTGCTGGTGGCAACCCACGACCTGGAACTCATCAATCGCCAGAAACACCGGGTCATCAAGCTGGATCAGGGCCGGCTGGTGGATGACGGCACTGATGGCGGGGGCAAGCCATGAGCCGTAAACCTGGCGCCACCCGCAAGCCGGTGAAAACAACGGCGCCACCACCGCCGAAAAAGCCGCAAGCAAGCCGCGGTAATGCCTGGTTCCAGCAACACCAGGCAGTGGCCGTGGACAGTCTGTCACGCATGCTTGCAGAACCGGGTTCGAGCCTGCTCACCTGGGCGGTGATCGGAATCGCCATGGCGTTGCCGGTTTGCCTTCTGCTCTTCCTGCAGAACTTCCGCCAACTGAACACCAGCCTCGAGGAAGCGGGCAATATTTCCCTGTTCATGCAATACGACATAAGTCGCGTGGAGCTCGAAGCAGTAGGGAGGGAAATAGAGGCCATGGCCGGCGTGGCCGAAGTCAAGCTGGTGACCGCCGATGAAGCATTGACGGAGTTCCAGGATGCTTCAGGCTTTGGCAATGCCCTCGACGGGCTCGATGAAAACCCCCTGCCGGCGCTGTTCATCGTGCGCCCGGCCTCGGATCTGGCACCCGATGTCCGGGAACTGGCCGCACGCATGGAGGCGATGCCGCAGGTGGCGGCCGCCCAGGTTGACCTGGAATGGCTGCAGCGCCTGTACGCGATCATCAGTCTGGCGCAGCGGTTTACCGTGGGACTGGCAGCCCTGCTTGCCCTGGGCGTCGTGCTTGCCATTGGCAATACCGTGCGGCTGGCCATCGAAAACCGCCGCGATGAAATCCTGGTCGTAAAGCTCGTGGGCGGTACGGATGCCTACGTGTCACGGCCGTTTCTCTACACCGGCATCTGGTTTGGTGTCGGCGGCGGACTGTTCGCCGCTGTTGTCGCCCTGCTGGCGTTTTTCCTGCTGTCCGGTCCTTTCGCGCGTCTGATGACGCTTTACGACAGCGATTTCACGCTGACCGGCCTGACGGCCAGCGATCTGCTGTTGCTGCTCGTGGTTGCCGGTGCCCTGGGATTGTCCGGCGCATGGTTGTCTGTGCTGCGTCATTTGCGGCGTATCGAACCTGCCTGAGCCAGGCTAGTATGATGCCTCATGCTGCGAGGCAAACACGGGAGAGGGAGAAAGACTGTGGCTATCAAGCGTTGCATCTGGTCAGGCAGCGACCCTGTCTACCACAGCTACCACGACAAGGAATGGGGTGTACCCCTGCATAATGACCGCAAGCTGTTCGAGTTTCTCATCCTGGAAGGCATGCAGGCCGGACTCAGCTGGATCACCATCCTGAAAAAGCGTGCTGCATTCCGTGCAGCCTTCGACAACTTCGATTTCAACAAGGTGGCGAAATACACGCCGGCGAAGATCGAAAAGCTGATGAACAATCCCGGTATCATCCGCAACCGGCTCAAACTCAACGCCGCGGTGACCAATGCCAGGGCGTTCATCCGTGTCCGCGAGGAATTCGGCACCTACGACAAGTACATCTGGGCCTTCGTGGACCACAAACCGATCCAGAACACCCGCAAGCAGCACAGGGATATCCCGGCCAGGACTGACCTGGCCGAAGCCCTGTCGAAGGACCTGAAAAAGCGCGGTTTCACTTTTGTCGGCCCGACCATCGTCTATGCCCTCATGCAGGCGACAGGCATGGTCAATGACCACACCACCGACTGCTTCCGGTACCAGGAAGTCAAAAAGCTCGGGCGGTAATTCCGCTCAGTCAGGATCGGAGGCGTTTTCGGGCCTGATGCCCTTGAACGGCCGGTAATGCTCGCGGATTTTCACCATATCCTCATCGACATCCCCGCTGGGGTGGAACTGGCCCAGCATCAACAGCTGCCTGTGCTCGGCATCGACGGCGGCCATCAGGATGGGTACGCCCGCCTGGTCGGCAATGTGGTAAAAGCCGGTTTTCCATTCCCTGACCTTGCTACGCGTGCCTTCCGGGGGTACGCACAGGATGGTTTCCGGGTGCTCGCGCAAGAGGGTGGCCATGCGCGGCACCATGTTGTGCGCCCTGGTCCGGTTCACCGGAATCCCCCCCAGCCAGCGCATGAACCAGCCCAGCCCGCGCGGGAACAGAGTGTGCTTGCCCATCCAGCGAACATCCAGGCGCAGGTGCAGCACGCCCGCCAGGAGCAGCATGAAATCCCAGTTGCTGGTGTGGGGGGCGCCGATGAACAAAAAAGGCGGCGGCGGTACTTCCGGGGCATTGACCCGCCAGCCGGCCAGCTTCAGCCAGGCGTTGGCGATGAGGCGCAGACAGGGGGTCAGCAACGGGGTGGTGAAAACGGAGCGAGTCATTCGGTCAATCCGGTCGCCTGGTATGGATTATCTATATATAGCACATTGTAAGCGCTCACTAATCCCATATATCTACTCTTCTATTATTTTTTTCCGTGGCCTTCAGTCCCGGTTGCCACCATCCATACAGGCAAGGAGGGAAAATATCAGGCCCCGCCGTGAAAGATTTCAGGCCCCGGGGCAATCCTAAACAGCATGGGCAGCCTGCCCGGGTTGATGTTGCCTGGCCGCTTTCGTGGAATGGAATCGACCCCTTTCCGGTAAGGTTTTTCCCGAAACATTGCGTTATACTTTTGGGCAACCTCAAGACGCCTGTCTCATCGCTGCCGGCCCCGCATTTTCAGGGATTTTTCGCATCCCGGTAGGCCGCCGGAAGCACGAACAGATACTGCTTGATTCCTGGCAAAGTGTGGTTTAATTTTAACCACTTTTTCCAATTATTATTAACGGCTTACGAATTCAGTTACGAAGCAAATAGAAAACTAAGGGATTTGTTATGGCAACTTTAAATATCAATGGTCAGACAATGGATATCGGTGAGATCGATCCCTCCACTCCGCTGCTTTGGGTGCTGCGTGATGAGCTCGGTCTGGTAGGCACCAAATACGGATGTGGTATCGCCCAGTGTGGTGCGTGCACTGTACATCTGAACGGTGCGCCGGTTCGCTCCTGCCAGATTCCGGTAGGTAACCTGACGGACCAGCAAATCACCACGATCGAAGGTCTTGCTGCCGCTGACGGCACACTGACACCTGTACAGGAAGCCTGGATCGAAATCGACGTACCCCAGTGCGGCTACTGTCAGGCCGGCCAGATCATGAGCGCCACCGCCCTGCTGCGCAACAATCCCAACCCGAGTGACGCCGACATCGACGCTGCCATGTCGGGCAACATCTGCCGCTGCGCCACTTACACCCGTATTCGCCAGGCCATCCACAATGCCGCTGAGAAGATGAACGGCACTGCGTTTTACGATGCCGCCAGGACAGGAGAGACAGCATGAAATTTATCAAGAACGATCATCTGACTCCTGAACTGCCCGACTTTTTCCAGGAGCTTGCCGGGAAGCGCGACTTTGATAACGACGTTGATAACGACGGTAAAATCGGTATTCCCGATGTCAGCCGCCGTCAGTTCTTCAAGATCTCCGGCATCGCCGGTGGCGGCCTGGTACTCGGCCTGGCCATGGGCTCCAGCCCGAAGGCAAAAGCCCAGTCTGCCGCAAACCTGAGCACTATCAGCCCGTACGTGCAGATCCAGCCAAACGGCCGTATCAACCTGTTCTCCAAGAACCCCGAGTGTGGGCAGGGCATCAAGACCGGTCTTCCGCTGATCATTGCCGAAGAGCTGGATTGCGCCTGGGAAGACGTTGACGTCGTCCAGGCTGACATCGACGCAACCAGGTACGGCGCCCAGTTCGCCGGTGGCTCATTGTCCACCCCCATGAACTGGATGGCCATGCGCCAGGCCGGTGCAACAGCACGCGCCATGATCCTGGCCGCTTCTGCACAGCAGCTGAATATTCCTGTCGCCGAGCTGAGCACCAGCGACACGATGGTGATGCATGCAACATCCGGTCGCTCCTGGGGCTACGGTGAATTCGCCGAGCTTGCCGCTACCATGCCGGTACCGGATCCCGCGACACTGACTCTGAAAACCCGCGACCAGTTCAAACTGCTGGGCCGTCGTTTCACCGGTGTCGACAACCATGACATCGTCACCGGCAAGCCGTTGTTTGGCGCCGATACTCGCCTGGACGGCATGCTGTACGCCTCCTATACCAAGTGTCCGCAGATCGGTGGCAAGGCAGTTTCCTTCAACGAAGACCACATCAAATCAATGCCTGGTGTTGTCGATGCTTTCATCATTGATCAGTTCGGCAACCCGAAAGTGTTCAATCCGGGTGGCGGCGACATCTTCAGCGGTGTGGCCGTAGTTGCCTCATCCACATGGGCCGCCATCAAGGCCAAGCGTGAACTGGAAGTGGAATGGGATCTGACCGACGCCGAAGTTTCCAGCTGGAGCGATCTCGTTGCCCGCGCCTATGCACTGCAGGGCCAGGATGGCGAACCGCTGATGGTCAACCAGTTTGCCGGCCCCGGCAACCCGCCGAATCGCGTCAGCGCCGACAAGGGTGATGCAACCAGGGTGCTGGCCAACGCGGCGACCAAGCTGTCCAGCTTCTATGAATACCCTTATGTAAGCCATGCCCAGCTCGAGCCGGAAACCTGTACCGCGAAAGTGGAAAACGGCAACGTCGAGATTTGGGCCCCCGCGCAGATTCCGCAGAGCGGCGAGTCCGGTTCAGCGGTACTGCTGGGCATTCCGGCTGAAGAAGCGGCTGAGCGAGTTGTTCTTCACCAGACCCGTATCGGCGGCGGCTTCGGTCGCAAGCTGGCCAACGACTACGTGTTCGAAGTAGTCGCCATCGCCAACAGGATGCAGGGCACCCCGATCAAGCTGCAGTGGACCCGTGAAGACGACATGAGCGGCGACTATTTCCGCCCGGGTGGTTTCCATTCCTACTCAGCCGGTCTCGACGCCAGCGGCAACCTGATTGCCTGGCAGGACCACTTCATCACCTCAACCGGCAATGACCAGGCGCCGATGACAAGTGCCGATATCAACCCGAACGTGTTCCCGATGGACGTTACGGACAATGTGAAGCTGACGCAGACCATGTTCCACAATGCCATCCCGACAGGTCCGATGCGTGCACCGTCTTCCAACGCCTTCGCCTTCAGCTTCCAGAGCTTCATGCATGAACTGGCAGTCGCGTCAGGCAAGAGCCATGTGCAATTCATGCTGGATACACTGGGCGATCCGAGGCTGGCAATTGCGGAAAATCCGCAGTCCATGCATACCGGCCGTGCCGCCAGTGTGATCAGCGAAGTGGCACGCATTTCAGGTTACGAACAGGGTTCCAGTGAGCCTGGCCGTGCCAAGGGCCTGTCCTTCTACTTCTGCCATAGCGGTTATGTGGCCCAGGTTGCCGACGTCAGCGTCAGCGCCAACAAGGAAGTGAAAGTGCACAAGGTGTGGGCTGTTGCCGACTTCGGCTTCATCCATAACCTCAGTGGCGCAGAAAACCAGATGGAAGGTGGCATCATCGATGGCATCAGCCAGCTGTTCAACGCCAAGATCACCTTCGAGAACGGCGTGATCCAGCAACAGAACTTCCACCAGTACCCGCTGCTGAGAATGCCGCAGGCGCCGGAACTGGAAGTTGCCTTCCTGCAGCCGGACGAGTTCTCCCCGACCGGTGGTGGCGAGCCTTCAATGCCGCCCGTACTGGCAGCAGTCACCAATGCGATCTACAACGCCACTGGTGAACGCATCAGGAAGATGCCGTTGTACGAATTAGGCTACAAACTGGTGTAAAGAAGTCTCCAGGAAAAAGGCCGGATCAGAGATGATCCGGCTTTTTTTTGCCTGCGTTTCGCTCACAAGGGCCACTGCATGGATATTTCTGGTTGTACGACCAGCTATTGCGGTAGTGGTAAGGAGGCTGGTCAGCAGGTGTATCAGTAAGTGTAGTAGAAGCGGGCCGTGAGGCGGTCCTCGGTCAGCAGGGCATCATTGCTGAAACGGGGACGGAAGGATGTAGAACTGCGCAATTGCCGGACCAGGCGCGATTCGATGGGATCCGTCACGCTCAGGCTCTTGCCGAGCACCTCGACATCGGAGGTCTGCCCAAAGCGATTGATCTTCACGCTGACATCCAGCCACCCTTTGTAATCGAGGGCGACGTCTTCTGGTATATCGTGGTAGGCGCGGGTAAAGCGGTAATCGATGAAGGTAGGAATGGTGACAGGCATCATCGGGCTGAAAAGTTCATCCATCACTTCCTGGCTGCCATTGGCCGCCTTCAGTTCACGGTAGGCTGCTTCATATACTTCAAGCGCCGCCACGCGCTTCTTGAACAGCATGAGCCAGTCCGCCAGGTCGACACGCGCCCTGGCGACCTTTTCGGGATTTACCGCTTCGCTGCGCAGGATATATTGCAGCCGCCTTTCCAGCGCCTCCCTGCCATGCCGGTAGCCCATGGAATTGGAGGATACACGGGACATGTCGTAGAAGCCCTGCGACGAGGCAAGTGCAAGGGAGGAATTGTTGCCATTGCTGAAGATATCGCTGTTGATGTCCATGTTGGTGGCGAAGAAATAGTTGGTGAGCGCCAGGCGCCTTTCAATGTCCAGCAGGCGCGGATCATCAACACCGAAATTATTGAGCAGTATCTGGATCATCGTGCGATAGATATTCTGCGCATTCATCAGGCGTATAGTCCTGAAGTCCTCCGCCCCGATGGAATTGCTGACACCATTATCCGTGTATATGCTGGATTCCGCGGCATAGCTCAGGGTGGGGTCCATGGCCAGGCGGGAATCGAACGCGAAAATATTCCACTCGGCATAGCGGGTCAGGGCCGGCAATAATTCAACGCTGTCTCCTCCGTACGCCCGGCGTTTGAGGAAAAACAGGTATTCCTGCTGGTGATCAGCCGACTGCAGGTCACCCAGGGCGATATAGCTTTCAATCTGCTTCTCGATGACTTCTTCCTGCTCCAGGTTGAACAGGCCAAGGTTTACACGGTTGATGTGCAGGGCCTTGTCAAAATGCTCCAGGGCCAGTTCATGTTCGTTCCTTGACTGGTAAATCATGCCCAGCGAAACGAACTCCTGGCTCAGGCCGTATTCGTAAGCACCACCCTGGATTTCCAGGTCGCGGATACTGCGTTCGTAATCGATGATGGTCTGGTCGAGATCGCCTGGTTCGGGCTGTTGTTCTGCGATGAAAGTCTTGTAGAGGTATTCTGTGCTGCTTTGCGGGCTGTCTGCCCTGGGAAGTGAGGTAATTTCCTCGACCTGCAAATCATCGTCCAGTTCGATGACGTTGACGAGTACGGGTTCGAAAATCAGGTGCGAAAGTTCACTGTTATTCTGAGCTGGCGCCGGTGCTGCCATGATGGTCAGTGCGGTAGCAATTAGGCCATGCCATACCGCCACTCCCGGGGAGCGCCGGTTATCGCTACTTGATTCCTGGCTGTGGTTATCGAAAATCATGGTGTCGGGCAACAAACTCAGGTGTCTACTGCATCGATGATGTCCGGGTTGGGAGCCCTGTAAACAGGGGACGCAACGGGTTAATACGCATAGTAGTACCGTACCTTTATATCACTTTGCGGAACCGTTTCGCCAGCCACAAACAGTGGCCGCATAAGAGCAGACCGGAGCAGGTCGAGCAATCGTTCACGGATCTGCTGGCCGGTACCTTCCGAGGAATTATCGATGGCGATTCGGCGCAAGGTTCCATCCAGGCGCACATCGAAGCTCACATCCATGTACCCGCTGTAAGGGATATTGGTGGTTTCCGAAATATTCAGGAATGCCCGGGTGAATTCATAGGTTACAAAACCGGGTACCAACAGGGCCGGTTCCGGTGTGATGAATGCCGTGATTTCAGTTTCACTCCAGCCCTGTGCAAGCAGCAATTCCCTGGCCTGGTTGTAGCTGTCCTCGGCGCGACCCGGGCGGTCGAAAACCAGGTCCCAGTCGCCGATATCCAGGTATACGCGGGCAGCAGAGAAGGGATCGTCTTCGGCCAGCATCACAGCAAGTTCCAGCAGGGCCTCGCGGATATCGGCGTACCCCCTGCGCAGCACGGTGACCGAACGGACGGACCTGTTGCGGGTGGTGGTGATATTGGAGCCGATGGCACTGTAGCTGATGAACTGTTCGAGCTGTTTCCTGTAGAGGAAAGTGATATTGGCCTTTTCACGAATTACATCGAGATTCGTGCTGTCCTTTTCCAGCATGTTGTCATAAATACTGTCGGCTTTTTTCAGCCGCGGATCAATGAGCTGGTCGGGAGTGAATGACTGCATCCTGATTGAAGCCGGGTTGCCAAGCAGAACAGTTCGCGGCACGAACAGGATTTCGCTGAATTGGTCATCCTCGATGGCGACCAGTTCCCCCCGGCGCAGCATTGTGGCGCCGATACTGCCGACTTCACTTGAATTCGACAGGCCGCTTTCATCCTGGAAAGCCAGCCGCCGGTAGGCTTCCATGTTCCATTCGGCCCAATCCAGTGACGCTTCCACCAGTTCGGTACTGCCGGGATCGAGATTTTGTGAGAGCAGGTAATACAGGTATTCGTGATACTTGTCAGCTTCGGCAAAATTCCTGGTGTTCTTGCTGAATTCGATGAGCGCACGTACGGCTTCGACCTGCGCTATGGTAAACAAGCCCTGGTTGACGCGACTGATATGCATGGCGTCCTCGTAGGCCTTTACAGCGTTCTCCCGATCACCCAATTGCTCGTAAAGTTTGCCGGTGGCCAGGTACTCCTGGGCGAGCACGGGTTCGTAAATACCGCTCGTTTCTATCAGGTTGTTGATGCTTTCTTCGTAACTGCGGATGTCTTCCAGGATTTCCGAGGGCAGACGTGAGGGTATGTCGGGTAACGCAGGTGTCTCGATGGCCTTGTTGTCCCGGTAACCCGAGGAATACAGCACCTGCTCCGGGTCGACCACGTACACTGCATCGAAAAAAAGGTTTCTCAATTCACTGCGCGACTGCCCCTGCGCCGTTGCCGGCAACAGCATCAATGCCAGCAGGCCAAATACACAGGATCGTGCCAGGCAGGGCCAGGCCGGTGGCGACTGTGTTTTGGGTGTAGGCATCGAACTCATGGCCAGGCTGATGGCGTCAGTGAAAAATATCAGTAGTTATATCAGTAGTAATAGAAGTATCTCAGCTGGATGTCCTGCTCCTCCACGCTTTCCCTGCCGGCAAATGTCGGGCGAAAACGCTGGTTTCGCAGGTATTCCACCAGAGCAGAGCGTACCTGTTGCGGTGTATTTTCACTGGCGGCCAGCACGTTTACACCGGTGAGGTTGCCGAAACGATCCTTGTTGACGGTCACGTCGATATAGCCCTTGTAAGGGATGTCGACCTCGGCCGGGATGCTGAAAAACTCGCGACTGAAATTGTGGATGCCGAAAGCCGGAACTGCGATGAGGGGGCTCGGCGACAGCAGTGAAAGCGCTCCTTCACGGGTATAACCGTTGGCTGCCAGGATATCCAGTGCCTGGTCATAAGCACTGAATGCACGCTGTGGCCGGTCGAAGCTCAAGTGCAGGTCTCCCAATGCAATAAATGCCCGGGCTTTTTCCACGGGGGTCGTTGACGGGGATTCTGCGATTTCGGTGGTCAATTCCTCGAAGGCATTCTTGGTCTGTATATAGCGCCGGTTCGTGATCATCCCGGCATCACTTGTGTATTCCTGGTTGACACGATTGAACGCGATGGATCCCTGGTCGCGGATGTTCTCGTACTGGTCGAGTTCTTTCTTGAGCAGGTAACTGATATTGGCAAGTTTCAGTTGCAGGGCTTCCTTTTCCTGCAGGCTTTCCGGCGAATCGTCGTCCAGTTGCTCAAGGAGGGTCTCGTAAATCTCCTCTGCCTCGTAGAGCCGCTGGTTGATGACGATGTCATTGCTCAGGGCCAGCGGTATGCTGCGCAGGTTGTAGTCGGTGATCGCGGCATTGGTGACCACGGAGTTCTGGTTCAGCATGGGCATGCGCATGCTGAAGGATACCGACTGAACCTGTTCACCGCCGGAGCCGGAATCCACCATGTCGCGATTCACCAGGGGAACATTGAGCGTCATGCGGTTCTCGATATTCCTGGCCGCATCGATGCTGTCGGTCAGGGTGACCGGATACGAATACGAGTCCCGGTAACCTTTGATATAGGCTTCGACGTTCCAGTCCGCCCAGTCGAGCTTCGCACTGACAAGTCTCGGATCGTCAGGCGCCAGGTTCTTGTCCTGCAAGTAGTAGAGGTAATGCTTGTGGTTGTCGACGGCCACGAAATCGCCCAGGGCAATATGGGTGCGAACGAGATATTCCACGAGCTTTGACTGGTCCAGGTTGAACAGGCCCTTGTTCACTTTCTGGATATGGATGGCGTCTTCGAAGGCTTCTATCGCACTTTCGTATTCGCCTTGCTGGAAATAGAGGACGCCGAGCGCTTCATAGTGTTCGGACAGTTCCTGTGAATACAGCCCACTATCCTCAATGGCATTGCTGATAGCGGCCAGATAGCTGTCTACAGACTCTGCTTTTTCCTTTTCATCGGCTGCGTTCGAAACATCTGCAGCATTGGCTGTTCCGGCGCCCCGGCTGTCTTCGACGGCATCAGGCCGGGCCGTTTCGAAAATCAGGGTCGCCAGCGGGTTGGCCGTCTGCGCCCGGACGCCCGCGGCCAGGAACAGGCATAGCAGCACACCGATGGCGCGCATCGAGCCGATCGGTGTTGCTCTGCTTGCAGGTATGTTCATGTTCTGTTGCTCACTGCCACTGTTACTCAACGTTTATTCTGCAATTGACCAACTACGGGCATTTACAGTTGCTATCATTACCGGAACCTCCGGTCAGGAAAAAGACCGGCCGTGCCAGTCAATGTTACACCCGGTAGCCGGAATTTAAAGAGCTGCCTGTCCCGTTAACCAGGAGTTTCCACACATGCATACTGTTCTCATTACCGGTGCCAGCCGCGGCATCGGCCTTGAATTCACCCGCCAGTACCTGGCCCGCGGCAGCCGGGTGATCGCTTGCTGCCGGAATCCCAGCAGTGCCAGCGCCCTTCAGGCCATGGCAGGTCAGGCCCTGGAAGTGGTTGGCCTGGACGTCAGCGACAGTGCCGCCGTGGCCGGTCTGCCCGCAAAACTGCCTGGTGAGCACCTGGACCTGTTTATCAACAATGCCGGTATATACGGGGATCACCAGGGCCTGGCGGATGCGGACTGGGATGAATGGCTTGACGTAATGTCGGTCAATGTCATCGCGCCGCTGATGCTGACCCGTGTCCTGCTGCCGTTGATGGCTGCTAACGGCAAGCTGGTGTACCTGAGCTCAAAAATGGGCTCGATTGCCGATAACAGCGGGGGCGGCGCCTATGTCTACCGGTCCTCGAAGACGGCGCTAAACCAGGTCGTCAAAAGCCTTTCCATCGACCTGGCCAGCCGGGGCTTGTCCGCGGCGGCCCTGCATCCTGGCTGGGTGCAGACTGACATGGGCGGGCCCAATGCCCTGATCGATACCGCCACCAGCGTGGGTGGCCTCATGCGCGTGATTGACCGGCTCGATGCCGCTAGCAGTGGCAGGTTCTTCAATTATGACGGGCAGGAAATCCCCTGGTAGAAGGGTAGAGGAAAGAGGAAAGGAAGGGCAGGCGCCCCCCTTTTTGAAGACAAATGATAGATTAAAACTAATCAAAAATAATATAAGATAGATAATTATTATCAATCTGTGTTATTCGCTCACCAGGTCCCGGATCGTGGGGTAAAACTGGGTGAACGTGCCGTCGTAGGCACCTTCCGGCATGTGACACTGGATGCAGTTGCTGTTGTCCGGCATCCGGGTCGACAGTGTTCCCGCAGGTGCCTGGGCATCATAGAGGTAAAATGCCCGGCCTTCACTGAAGCGCTCCCGGTCGATCACATGGATTTCCTTGGCCTGCAAGGCGCCCTGCACGAAACCCGGCAGCTGCGGACTGGACTCGCCTTCGCTGGCATAGAACGACAGGAGGAACATGGTGCCGTCGGCATAGTGGCCATGATCCTTGAAATACCGGTAGGCGGCGGGTTCCATCTGGACAACGCCGAGCGTCCCCGGGTTCTGCGGATCGAAAGGCTCGTCACCATACTCGCTGCCCACCGAGCTGCCAAGGTGGATCCACTGGTCCGTATCGGCGGGAAAATTCAGCTGGTTTTCGTCGTTGTAACGGGCCATGCCGACATTGTCCTGCGCCTGGAGCAGGGTTGTTAAAACGCACAGGATGGCCAGGCCCAACAGGCGGTTAACGGTATGCATCACTTTCTCCTTTGTTTGTGCTCCCGGGGGGAAAAGCGTATCCGTTTTGTCACTGTCAGACAAAACTATTCAGCAATTAAAAAAAACCAAATGACGTTCAGGAGATGCGCTTCACCAGCAGCATGGCATCTCCGGTGTAATGGATGAGCGGGTGGGGCACGATGGTCTTGCGCATGGTTTCCTGATACCCGAGACGCTGGTAAAAATCATGGGCGATGCGATTACCTTCGAGCACGATCAGTGACATTTTGGCCAGCTGCTTCTCGCGGCATTTCTCCTCGGCCATCTGCATGAGGATGCGGGCGATGCCCCTGCGCCGCCATGCTGCATCGACGGCCAGGCCGGCAATGTAGAAACTGCCCGGCTCTTCAAGCAGCCAGTAGGGTTTCAGGATGGGATCGGCCTCGACATAGTCATTGTCTTCCTGCATCACATAAGCCAGCAGAACGGCAACGACCCCACCGTTCTCCGCTTCGGCCACCAGGCAGTTTTCATAGCTGAAGTCGGTATTGCGGCGCTCGTAACGCTGCTGCCCGATATCGAGGAGGTTGTCCCCGGGCTTTGCCTGCTTTGACCAGATGTAGTCCGAGATGCCGTCCGAGGCAACGGAGTAGAGTTCGGCGATCCGGCGTGCGTCCTGCCTGGCGGCAGGACGGTAGGTAATCGCCCAGCTGGAAGTCATCAGGCCAGGCTGAGTTTGCGCTCGTCCGCCCAGTTGCCATGCAGGCCTTGCCGCAGGCGGAAGGGCAGGTTAACGCTGCCAATCGGGCCGTCTTCAATATGCTGTGCATCGAGGATGGCCAGTTTCGTGTAGTTGTTGACGATGTCATCTACCAGCGCGATCAGGTAGCCGTCTCCCTGGGGGGAATCGGGGCTGCGCGGCACGAAGCAGGGCTCCTGGATGACGCTGTCGGGACCGCACCACCACTCGCTTTGCCTGCCGGTCAGGAAATCCATGTATCCCAGCTTGTTCAGCATCAGGCCGGAGGCGCGCCCGCCGGGGCCGTTGAACTGGAGGCTCTGGTCCATCACCAGCAGCCAGCCATAGTCGTGGTGCTGGGTGGCATAACGGTCGTCGATGCGCGGGAATTCACCTACCATCTCGGTCATCTTCTCCATGCTTTCAAAATCCTCGCCCCTGCTGTTGAAATCAACGGTCCAGCGGGTCATGTAGGATGCCGCCTCCTGCGGCTTGTATGGCGTGCCATGGACATCGGGAAAGAAGGGAAACATGTTGTTCTTGGCCACGGGCACATCGAAAAATACTTTCGTGCCGTCGTTGAAGGCGTTCATGACATGTGAGCAGAACAGGTTCGGCCCCTTGAACCATTTCATGTCCTTGCCTTCACCGTTGCGCGGGAGCACACCCAGGTAAATGGGCAGTGTGGTGTCAAAACCGAAGTAGGGCATGTTCTTTTCCACGCGCTCCCAGTTGCAGATGATGGGAATGACGTGGATGACGATGTAATCCTCGGTGACGCCGAAATCATGCAGCATGCAGGTATAAGGCACCTTGAACCACACTTCTTTGAGCAGCTCGCCCTTCGGGCTGATTTCCATGTAGGTGCAGTCATCGGTACACAATCCTTTCGAGCCATAGCTGAAGGCCACCATGTTGCCGGTGATCGGGTCTATTTTGGGATGTGCTGTGAAGGTCTCGCTGGTGAGTTTGCCGTCGAAATCGGTATAGCCAAAGGTTTCCAGTGTCAGCGGATCCATCAGCAGCGGAGGGCTGTCTTCCTTCAGGGCATAGAGCTTTCCGGCGTGCACGATCGGGGTGGTGTTGGCCGTGCCGCGTATGGTGCCCTTGACCTTTGGATCATCCGTCAGCGGATTGCGATAGGCACCGAACAGGGCTTTGTCCGCCTGCCGCTCCAGCTTCCACTTGTCCGTGCGTGCGTAACGCTGTTTGAAATCGACTTTGCCGCCACGAAAGCGGAACAGGGAAATCATGCCGTCGCCGTTGAAGAACTGGTCGTCATCAAATTTTGGGGGGAACTGCTGGTCGGGGTGCACACGATGAAAGGTGCCGTTGAGCTGGGGAGGAATTTCACCCTCGGTTTCGCAGTCGTAGATGTCCCCTTCGAAACGCAGCATGTTGAGGATGCCGGTGAAGGCGCGGGTATCAGGAAAATGTGCCATGGGGTTACTCCGTTTTCAGCCTGCCCGATTAAACCCGAGCAATACCTGATTTTCAATTATTCGGTCTTTGATGTAGTTGGAAATCCGGGTGTTATTGACCGGAATCAAGGAGGCTTGAGGCGCTCAATCCAGGGCGGCCAGGATCGCTGCGCAGACCTCGTCCTGGTTGATGCCGTCACTGGCTATGGTGATGTCGGCGTAGCGGCGGTACAGCACTGAGCGTTCCTCGAACAGCTCCTCGAAGCTCTGGTCCGGGCGCCGGGCGATGCCGCGCTGGTCGTAATCGGTGATGCGCTGTTTCAGGGTGTCCAGGCTGACGTCCAGGAAGATGATGACGCCGTCCGAGGCCAGGTGAGCCATGCTTTTATCGCTGTAGACCACGCTGCCGCCGGTTGAGATGACCGTATGCTCCACGGTAAGCCAGGTTACCCATTTTTCCTCGATCTCACGCAGGACCATGTAGCCGTCGTTGTCGACGATATCCTGCAGTGAGCGGTGTTCATGGCTCTGGATGACCACGTCCGTATCGACAAAATCCCGGGAGGTCTTCTTGGCGAGCAACACGCCAATGGTGCTTTTGCCGGAGCCGGGCATGCCGATGAGGACAAGGTTTGTTTTTGCTGTTGCCATGGCGAGAACTGCTTGTAGTAAAGGCGCGATTATACCTTGCAGGCGACCGGTTCAGGAATCCGCCACGGGATTGCGGGCAAGCACTCAGCCGGTGTGGTCGGCCAGCCTGGCATCCGGCGTGTCAGTTATGGTTTACCAGGATGAGTTCACCGGTGTTGAAACCGCGTTTGCCGGCTTCCTCCCGAAACCTGTCGAGCAGCGCAGGATCAGGATCCGGCGAGCGCGAGAGCAGCCAGAGATAGGTGAGGTCGGGCCCGGAAACAAAGGCATGATCGTAACCGGCCTTGTCGAGCTCAAAAATCACGTAGGAACCGTAGAAGGGCCCGAAAAAGGAAACCTTCAGGTAGCCGGTACCCGGGTCTTCCACGAAATAGGCCCTGCCTTCGGCCTCGTCCCATGCCTGGTCTTTTTCAGACCAGCCGCGGTTCAGTACACGCACACCGCCGTCGTCACGCATGGAATAATTCGCGGTGATTTTATCCAGCCCGCGTTCGAAGCTGTGATCCAGCCTGGCGATTTCGTACCAGGTGCCGAGGTAGCGCTCGAGCTCGAAGTCGGTGACCGGTTCAACAGTGGCAGGCATGCCCATGCAGCTGCACAGCAGAGATGCCAGCAGAATCAGAAAGATCGGTGTACGAATATTCATGGATTACAGTACCTTCGCCATTGGCGTGTGCAGAATGCCGGCTTCCTCGAAATTCTTGCCGCAGGCAAAAAATCCCAGCTTGTCATAAAAGGGTACGGCGCCTACCTGGGCATGCAGGTAGATGCGCTTGTAGTTATTCGCCTTCGCGGTGTCGATCAGCAGCTGCATTATCCGGGTGCCCGCACCGCGGGAGCGGTATTCACTGATGACGGCGACGCGCCCGATATGGCCGTCATCCAGCATGCGGCCTGTGCCGACAGGTTTGCCGTCATCGCTGCACAGCACATGGAAAGCATCATCATCGAGACCATCAAAATCGATTGCGGGGTCCACGCCCTGTTCTGCTGAGAACACGGTATTACGCACCAGTTTGATGGCGTCCTGGTGTTCGGCATAACTGACGAGGGCTGTCTCCATGGGATGTGTATTTTAACGGTTGATACTGCTGCTGGCTCGGGCCGGGTGAGTTACAGGAAACTGTACAGGATGAACAGGCCAAAGAGCAGGGCAACACCGCCACCCACGCGTCCGTAGGGCTGAATTTCTTCGGCGATCCATGTCACTAACCGGGTAAAGCGCTCCTGTCCCATCCAGGCGATGGCTACCGAGGCTATTACGGCAATCCAGCCGAAAAAGATCACCGTTTTCGGGAAGCGCGACAGGTTGGCATAGGTCAGCAGCAAGAGCCCGACCACAAGCCGGATGACAATCGCCGCCCCGAACAGCATCGGGTTTTCTGCATGGTCGGTGATGAGTTTCAGGATGACTTCGGGTTTCACCAGCAGGATGATGCCGGCCAGTGTGATCAGCGTGCCGAACAGGTAGATGATGGTCAGTAGCATAAAGATGTCCCCCGGGTGCCGGCATCTCCGTGCCGGAGCTTTATTGTGCCTCCGGGAGCAGGATAAAAGCCACTGTTTCGCATCACCTCAGGAGCCTGTTTTCATTAGCTCATGGCAAGCGCGCATAAGTCTGTCGTTTCAAAACTCCTGCTCGATATTTGAACAGGCGAGCGCCCGGATAGCGTCATGAAAATGAACCGGAAATGAACAGGTCCCGTCGAATGCTGCCAAAACGTGCGCTGCCTCGCATATTTCCCGTGACCGGAAAAATGGTTCAGTCGAAATTCAGTTTTCGCCCCTTATCGTGAACCTGCGTTGAAAAATTCATTCGTGGTGAATGAAGGAGGCATAACAATGAAAACGCTGACAAAAATAGCTTTACCGGTAGCCCTGGCGACCCTGCTGGCCGTACCGGCGGCCTACGCAGACCATGATCGCGACCGCTTCAGGGATCATCATGATCGCTACAGTGATTACCGCCATGATTCCCGCGACGGCTTCTACTCCCGCGACGCCCGCCGCCACCTGGCGGAATACGAGCGTGACCGCCGCAAGCGCCTGGCCGAGGCTGCCCGCCAAAACCGCAAGCATCATGCGGCTCATGTCCGGGAGTACAACAGGCACCTTCGAGATGCACGCCATGATCACCGCCATGTAACGAACTGCCGCCACTGGTCGCATTATGATCGTGTCGGTGGCTACAACCCGTATCGTCATAACGACGTTGATTTCTGGTCTGTCGTTGTGGATGTGGCCTTCGCCTACTAGGCGCAAAGATCACGGATTTGGAGGGCGACATGATGCGCAAGACTCTGCTGGTTTGCCTGCTGGCCAGCCTGCTTTGCAGCTGTGCCGGCATCGAGGTGAGCTACCGGTATCCGGGGGCCGCCAGTTATCCCGGCCGGGCTTCCTGGCCGGTCCATGGCGAGGCCGGCATTGCCTCGTACTACGCGGACAAGTACCAGGGGCGGCTGACCGCCAACGGCGAGCGCTTCAACATGTATGACCTGACCGCAGCCCACAAGTCGCTGCCTTTCGACAGCATTGTCCGGGTGGTCAATCGCGGCAATGGTCGCAGCGTTGTCGTACGCATCAATGATCGTGGACCCTTCATCAAGGGCCGCATTATTGACCTGTCCTATGCGGCTTTTGGACGCATTGCCAGCCATCGTGACGGATTGGCCGACGTGGTGATCGAGGTGCTGAACTGATCACGGGCTTGATGCTGTCAGGCCTTTCGCGGAATTCCAGCCTTTATGTGACGGCGGGTTTCAAAGCTGTCATTGCCGGGGAGTTTCTTCAAACCGGTTCAGGGCAACATTCTTTTCCGTCCTGGCAGGATCGAAGATTTTTCCGTTCATCGCGATATACACGCCAGGCGGGAGAACCTGCGCGCCAATGAGAGCGCAGCCCAGGTTGAATACAGCATCGCTGTCCCGGTATTGAGCAGGATACATGGAGCCTGTCAGCACGATGGTCTTGCCTGGAATATCCTGCAGGTGGCGGGCGGTCCTGACCATGGTGTCGGTGCCGTGGGTGATGATCATGCGATCATCGGCTGCCGATGCAATCGCCTTGTGGATGGTGTCACGATCCTGGTCGGTGAGGTCCAGGCTGTCCTTTTGCATGATGGGTACAACCTGGTAATCGACAACGACGTTGGCTCGCTCCATGACACCGGCCGCCTGCGGCTCGCCGACATGGTACTCGTTCTTGATATCAAAGTAGGTCTTGTCGATGGTACCGCCGGTGGTGAATATGATGATAGGCATATGGCGTTTACTTGATTCCAAGGACGTTATTTAGGGAATTGTTATGTGCCAATTTCAATTGCCCCGTTCGATGTGGAATTGCGCCAGAAACGCCCGGCCCACAAGTATCAGGGTAAAAAGCAAAGAAGAGAAACAACCAGGCCCTGTTCGACAATTGATTTGAGCCGAGCATTGCTATGGGGATCTGTTTCATTCTCGCGATTGAAGACTTTTTACAACGCGGCAAATCCGACCAGTGTCACGGAGATTTCGCCTATTGAAAAAAATGCGGCTTCCATAATGGCTCTGGTTATTTGCCTTTTCCCGGTAAAAAAATAACGCCCTTCTTAATGGGGCGCCTGCGTAGCAGGCGTCCCAGACTAAAGGACGTTATTCAAAGGCTTGTTGTGTGCAAGCCCTTTCAACACTAAAGAGGCTTTACGTTGTTTGCGCAAGGCCCTTTTTGTCCCTGGCCAACTTCAAACTCAACTGCCTGCCCCTCATTTAATGTTGCATATTCACCACCAGATTGAATTGCAGAATAATGAACAAACAGATCTTTGCTGCCATCTTCCGGTGTAATGAATCCGAAGCCCTTATCAGGGTTAAACCACTTCACAGTACCTTTACTCATAATGTCATCTTCTTTAATCGGTGAATAAAATGGCTATTTTCAATATCACCATCATGAAAATAGCTTGGAATCTGATAGGCCACATAACGCCGTTCCCAACGGACGGCCCTGAAGGGGAATATCCGATAATGGCTCTATCCATAACTGTGATAGTAAACCAAAGTCCGACAGGTTATTAACACATAAAAAAGGCCCTTCGAGGGCCTTTTTTTACCGAAACGCGTTATTTCTGCCTAATCAGTGACACATCCTTCACTGGCGCTTTTCACCAGCGTGGCGTACTTGTACAGGACGCCGGAGGTTGCCGGCAGGGGCGGCTGTTTCCAGGCGGCACGGCGCTTGTCGATTTCAGCGGCATCGATAGCCGCTTCCAGGGTATTGGTTTCCGCATCGATGGTGATCACGTCGCCGTCCTTCAACAGGCCAATGAGGCCGCCAACCTGGGCTTCCGGGGTGATGTGGCCGACCACGAAACCGTGGGTGCCGCCGGAGAAGCGGCCATCGGTGATCAGGGCCACGGTTTTACCCAGACCCTGGCCCATGATGGCGCTGGTCGGTTTGAGCATTTCCGGCATGCCGGGGCCGCCCTTGGGACCGCAGTAGCGGATGACGACGACGTCGCCGTCCTTGATCTGTTTCTTCGCGATCGCCTCGTTGGCGGCAGGCTCGCCGTCAAACACCTTGGCGGGGCCGGTGAATTTCAAACCTTCCTTGCCGGTTATCTTGGCAACGGAGCCCTCTTCGGCCAGGTTGCCGTAGAGGATGCGGATATGGCCGGTGGCCTTGATCGGGTCGCTCACCGGGTGAATGACCTGCTGGCCCGCGTCGAGGTCGGGTACGTCGGCGAGGTTTTCCGCAACCGTTTTGCCGGTGACGGTCATGCAGTCGCCATGCAGCATGCCTTCGCGCAGCAGCATCTTCATGACGCCGGGCACGCCGCCGACATTGCACAGGTCTTCCATAACATACTGGCCGCTGGGCTTGAGGTCGGCAAGGAACGGCGTCTTGTCGGATATGCGCTGGATATCGTCGATGGTGAGGGTGATGCCGGCAGTCTTCGCCATGGCGATCAGGTGCAGTACCGCGTTGGTGGAGCCGCCGAGTACGGTGACCAGCGTCATGGCGTTCTCGAAGGATTTCATGGTCAGGATATCGCTGGGCTTGATGTCCTCTTCCAGCAGGTGGCGCAGGGCCGCGCCGACGCGCAGGCAGTCGGCCTTCTTGTCCTCGGATACCGCCACAGAACTGGAGTTGTAGGGCAGGGACATGCCCAGGGCCTCGATGGCGGAAGCCATGGTATTGGCCGTGTACATGCCCGGCCGCTGCTTGACTGGTTCCAGCCCTTTGAGGACGCGAATGGCGCTCTCGCCGTAGGCTGCGGGGGAGTTGCTTGCAGAAGTAGCCATGGTGCCGAATTGTAGCGATCTGAAACCAAAAAAACTGGTTATTTATACA